>JACDHS010000124.1 GCA_013820875.1 Verrucomicrobiota bacterium
CTTGTTTCCGCGCAAACTTCTTCAAATCACCCTGATTTGAACTTGTTTCCCGGGAAACTTCTTCATTCCATCCTGATTTGAACTTGTTTCCGGAGAAACTTCTTTGAATCCGCGTGATTTGAACTTGTTTGCGCGGAAACTTCTTCAAATCACGCGGACACAGACTTGTTTGCGCGGAAACAAGTTCAAATCACGCGGTTTCAGACCCCGTTCCCCGGAAATCGGAACGGATCCGCTCGCCCCCCCCCGGCTCGAAATCAGGCTCAAATCCCCTACAGCAAGCCGAGCGCCAAAGGCGCATTCTATATCAGCCTGGGGAAACGCCCAGGAACACGACGCAAAATAGCATTGAGGCCTGAAGGGCCGACCTAATCGTTTATCAAAACGCCCTCATGGCGCGGGCCTTCATCCCGTGCGCTGGCGAACTTGTGGGTAATGACAAGTGTTGAAATATTGGGCTATTGTCAAATGTCCCTCGATCAGGACGTCAGGAGTCGGGAGCAAACAACGAGCTTCTATTCCACTGGAAACAGCGAAAAACCCTTTTCGGCTTCTCTAAGTGGCTAACAGGCAATGTGGGATGCTTCTGCAGCAGCGATTGGTGTTGCCCCATAAGGTGTGTCTTGATCGAATCTCACCGATTTCATGTCATTCCGGCTTCGAGGAAACCTCCAGGTATTCCCGAATAGCTGTAGCCAGATCCCGTCCGAACTCTCTCGCTGTCTCGGCGTTGACTTCGCCGCCGGAAGCGTTGGCGTAGGGGAGTTCGATTGTGGTGGCCAATTGCACACCCGGCAACGACGCCGACCAGCGTGAACCGCTCGTGCCGGCTTTGTAATTATTGCTCGTGTTCCATTTTGTTCCGAAAGGAAGATTGTTGGTTACCCGGTATACCAGTGTGCCTTTTTGGACTTGCTCCAGAAGCTCTCCGAAACGCTGTTGTTCTTTCCAGATTGCCGGATTCTGGTTGCCCACCAGGTAAATTATTTCATTGGAATCGCCGCGAATGTGCGGGCAGTGCAGATCGAACGCGAGACGCAGTTTGCCTTTCGACCATGCTGGTACAAACTCCTGGATGGCACGGGTCTCGGGATGAACGCTGTTGGCATCATAATCACGATTGTGATCGCGTGGCCGGCGGTTCTTGCCTTGATCGCCATCCTCGACCCCATCCTTGTCCACGAATGGAATGACGAGCAGTTCAACATTCTTGCGGAGCCACTCTCCGTTCGTATTGTCAGCCAGAATCGCTTCGATGATTCCTTCCGCTGCATAGGAAGCCATCATCTCGCAGGCGTGAGAGCGTGCCGTCACCAGCACTCGGTATGGAGGTTCACCGTCAAGTTTGCCAACGTGAAGTCGTTCCACCGCCCGACCTTTCGGGCTTTGGCAAAGTGTGTCTGGTTTCAAAAATTTATGGGAGCCAATGCGCGTGAGAAAGGTTTTCAAGTTGGCTTCGGTATAGGGCATTCCGAAAGAGAAACGGGCATAGGCAGCGTTTGTTGGAAACGTGTAGGTAAATGATTTGGTGCTGGTGGGTTTGCCAAGCCAGTTCCAGTTCATCCCGCCATCGAGAGAGACGGCCGGACCTCGTACTCCGATGGGAGCACCGTCTGTGAAATTAAACGTGAGCGTGCGACCCGCCGCGCCGCTTACCCGAAAATACCAATAAAACCACCAACCCTCTGTGTCGCGTGGATCCTGGCGAAGTGTCACCACATCACCGTCAATCTTCTCGAAGATGATATTGCCGCCAGGAAACTTTGCGTCCACCTCGATCTTCCTTGCAGGAATGGCATCGTCGGCGATCAATCCTTTATCCACATCCACCCGGGCCGCAATCGCTCGACCGATGTATCCTGCCTTCCTGCTTCCATCATTTTTGCCGATCAGAAAACTCCCTTTACCCAACGGAACAATCCCCAGCGCCGCATCGAACTCCCATTTTCCATTCAGTTTAAACGATTCATCGGCGCGCAACAAAATGGCAGGCTTGCCATAGCAGCCAAACCACCATGAACCATCGGCATACGCCGCCGTTTGAATCCCGAGACGGGTATAGCCGCTTGGAAGAACGTAGCGTTTTTGAAAGGTAAAATTCTCATCGTATTCGTAGAGGTAATTTTCTTCCGTCCCCTCAGGCAGACCACCTACCACGATGAATTTGCCATTGTGATAAGCGATGCCGCCAGCGCCATGCACCAGTTCGGGTGTCCGATGACGGGCCAATTCGGTGAGAGTCTCGGCATCATAAACGTAAACCCATGAATCCGCTTCACCAGGTGGGCGATTAAATTTCCCGAGGTTGACTGCGACGAAAATTTTGCCGTCATGAAAACAGAGATCGCCGTGATGATTGTCTGCCGGTACCCGCTTCAGAATACGTCCCTGCAAATCGGTTTTAACCATTGCATCGGTCCAGCTCCAATAAATCGCGTCCCGTTCATTGGTGCAGATGCCCTGGAGATGTTCTGGATAGATGCCTTCACACGACGTGGGTTGAAACGACGCTTCTGAGGTGTCGTTCCAAAAAGTTTCATCCAGGACAAAATGGTGGGTTTCCCCCGGTTGTCCGGGATTGGCAATTTCAACTCTTATTTTGGGAGGTCCATGGGCCGGTGTTTCAACGATCCATGACGACAGCGTGCAACTATTGGTGCCGGTGCGCCAAAGACTGTTGTTTACCCCGTCGTTCTGGTCTTTGCTGAACTGGACGAACGATGTGGTGTCGAACGGTTTGGGAGCAGCCTGCAACAATTCCGCGATGCGCTTTACCCGGGTTGCACTGCTGGTGCTGACTTTCAGGTTGAACTCCGACAACGATTTTTCGAGATAATGGTTGGAATGAACCACGGTGCCAGACTCAACGACCTTGACGGCATACCGACTTTCCATTCCGACTTCGACCATCAGGATTTTTTTCCCATCCGAGACCATCAGAAAACTAGGCCGCCTGTTGGAGAATAACTTTTCCTGGTCGGTTAGAATATCATCACAGTTGGCATAATTCGCGAGCAGCGTGCTCATCGTGCCGCCTCTTCCCGGTTGAGCTTTTCGAGTGTCCTTGGGAATGGAGCCTGCGGTGGCAGTTACTACTGCCAATCCTTTTTCATTTACTCCCTGTTTGAGTCCCGGTTCATCGTTGCCTTCGGCGTAAAGTCCGAAATAGGCATAGCTGTTTTCGCTCCGGCGCATTTTTAGCACCTGCACATGATCCGGTTTCCAATCCCGGTTCTTGGAAATGATGGTGCCACCCAATGCTTCTTCGCCTGCCGCACCCCAGAGGGTGCAGGCGTTCATGTGAAAAGGTGTGCTCACCAGGAAGGCGGCAAGCACCGGTAATAAAACGGCTAAACAAACTTTCTTCATATGAAACCAACAACTGAGTGGAAATAACTAAACTGTAACGACATCGAATATTCACCGTTCCGGGTGAGATGCACAATCCTTTTGGGCGTTTCTGGAAGAGGGTGGAAATTTATCGCCTCTGATTTCTGCATTTCTATTAAATAAAATCCCCTTAGAATTTGTCTGCATTCTATGCGTCTTAAATCAATTCTCCTCTTGCTGTGCCTCACCACTACGGTTGCGTGGGCAAATAATACTGTCATCTCTCGCATCGGCTTCGGTTCGTGCGCCAAAGAAGATCGTCCTCAACCGATCTGGAATCATGTAAACGCATCCAACCCCGATCTTTTTCTCCTAATCGGCGATAATATCTACGGCGACACCAAGGACATGGATGTGATGCGAAAGAAGTATGCACAATTCGATTCCATTCCCGAATTCGCGCAGTTGCGCAAAACAGTCCCCGTTCTCGGAACATGGGATGATCATGACTATGGCCAGAATGATGCCGGGAACGGGTATCCAATGAAGAAAGAGTCGCAGCAGGTTTTTCTCGATTTTTTTCGTGTGCCAAAAGATTCACCACGTCGTGAACAGGAAGGGGTGTATCACTCAGAGATTTTTGGTCCGGAAGGCAAACGTGTGCAGGTCATCCTGCTTGATACCCGATATTTCCGAAGCCCGTTGAAATCAGCCGATAATTCAGGAAAACCGTATGTGGCAAACGACGATCCCCGCGCCACCATTTTAGGTAAGAAACAATGGAGTTGGTTTGAAGAGCAATTGCGTAAACCAGCCGAACTCCGTCTGGTTGTCTCCAGCATTCAAGTGGTATCGGAAGATCACGGTAGCGAGAAATGGATGAACTTCCCAAGCGAACGCGAACGCCTCTTCCAGTTGATCGCTAAAACCAAAGCTGCAGGAATCGTTTTCCTGAGCGGCGACCGTCATTTCGCCGAGATTTCCATGATGAATGCCAAGGTCGGCTATCCCATCTATGATTTCACCTCCAGTGGTCTGAACCAGGCCGCGAAGCAGTGGCGTCCATTCCAAACCAATCACCATCGTGTGGCCGGCATGAACTTCGATGACAACTTCGGTCTCATCACCATTGATTGGGAAAAGGCCGATCCAATCCTCAGCCTCCAGGTCCACGACGTCGAAGGCGACCTTCGCATCAATCAGAAACTGCCATTGAGCGTCCTTCAGTTCGGAACTCTCAAATAACCGTTATCGGCGAGAAGTAACCGACTTCCGAGCGGGCGGTGCCTTCAGGAATTCGAGGACGGCTTCAGTGGTTTCGCGGTGCATTGGATAAAATCCATTTACCGTGCTGCCGGCTTTGGAGCCGTTTGTGATCAAGATGATGCCGATGGACTCTTTTGGCAGGAAGAACATGCTGCTCCGCAACCCGTACGCGCTTCCGGTGTGGCCAATCCAGAGTTCGTTTTCAACCAGGCTTTGAGTCCGTTGAAATCCAAGGCCTCGGCCCGCATAGCCGCCGCCATTTTTCCCATTCGTCCAATGCTCGCGCAGCATCAGATCGATCGTCGATTTCTTGAGGATCGGTTTTGCAGAGGACGATTTGCGATCCATGAATTGCGTCATGAATTTGCTTAAATCCAACGCACTGACCCGCAACCCGCCTTGCGGCCCCGACACAAGTCCGTTCTGGCCGGGTTGATAGCTCGCTCCAATCCGGTCGCTCGGCTTCACGCCTCGGAAATTGTCCGCCTGCGCTTTGAAATCATTTCCATCGGGGCTGTATAATACGGCGAGGTCATTGATATCGGGTAAATGGGCGACATTGAAGCTGGCTGTTATGCCAAGTGGCTCGAGGATATTTTTACTGCAATAGCTGTAAAATCGTTCGCCGCTCAATTTTTCCACCAGGGTGCCCACCACGCCGAACGCAAGATTGCAGTAACGATAATTTGTTCCCGGCGCATTGGTGGTGAAATTGGCGCCGTAGCTGTAGTGAGTGCCTTCGACATTAAGAATCTCCCTTATGTCCGGCGCACGTCCGCCCGCATTATAAGTGGTCATGAGGAAACGATCGTAGTTGGCGTTGTCGGTCAGGCTGGATGTGTGGGTGAGAAGTTGGCGGAAGGTGATTGGAGTTTCTGGGAACCGCGGATTCGCAACGCGATAGCCGAGATGCGAACTGATGTCGTCATCAAGTTTGAATTTGCCCTGTTCCCACAACTGCATGAGGGCGGCAGTGGCGATGGTTTTCGAGATGGAGGCGATCCGGAACATGGTTTGGTCCGTCACGGGCATCTCACGTTCAATGTCTGCCAAACCGAAATTGGTGTGCCACACGACCGTTCCGTTTTTCACTGCGACCACGCTGAGCCCGACGATTGAATGCCGTTCCTGGATGGATTGAATCTTTTGCCCCAGTTCATAGGCTTTGGGGTGGAGGGCAGGGGACGGTTTGCCAACTTTGGAAGCAACTGCATTCGCGGTTTTCTCCGGCACTCGATTTCCGGCCGCCCAGCGAATGGCAGTGGGAGCAAAAGAGTCACTCAAACCTTCAGTGCTTTCCGGGTGAGGACTTGAAACCACCACTCGACCTTTGCCAAAAGTTCCGCGAGCGATCGCGGGGGCGTTTACCATAATTCCTTCGGGCGTGTCGTTCTTCGCAAGTTCGGTACGGAAGAAAGCGACCGGTTCGTATGGAGGAATATTGTCACGGCCGTGTGGGGTGAGGATGGGGCCGTTCGCATAACGAACATCATGAACTCCAGGCGCAAGTCCGGTGACTTCCTGGCCAACTGCAGTGAGTTCCACTTTCACATTGCCGGTGCCACGACGCCATCTTGAATCAATCGTTTTGGCATCGAGTACGCCGACGCCCCAGCTAAAGCCGGTGCAGGCCAGATAAGCCCCGGCACAAATGCCGACGTAACCCCCTCCTTCGCGAACGAAGTTACGCACATTCTCGCGTCCGATGTCTCCAAGAGCATTGCCCTGTTTGCTGCCGCTGCCTCCTGTGAAGACGACGACATCAAATCCTTTCGCCAGGATTCCCGAGGCAATCTCCTTGCCGGTGACATGAACGACCTCCGCCTTGCCGGTTCGGCGGAGTTGTTCTGTCACGTTGGTGATACCTTTTTGTCCTGCCCCTTCGTCCGCCAGGATGGCGACCCGAAGGACGCGATCGTCGGCCTTGGAAACGTATGGAATGGAGCAGAGAATAGCCAACCCGAGACATAACTGGAGAATACGCATTACAAAGAAATATTTTCTGACTTACGCCCAATGCACAAGAATTTATGCCGGAACGACAATGGTGGTGAGGCTTGGTGGCACAGGCAATCTGGTTGTGATTGGCTGCAATCTGGCCGCCGCTTGCGAGTGTTCGACGGCTTACTTGTCAAAGCACGGTAACCTTGTCATCGGTAATTGAACTGCTTGTTATCTCTGCAGTTTGTAACCCACCCCATGCACGGTAACGAGATGCTTTGAGGTCGTGCCGTTGTCGCCGAGTTTTTTGCGGAGCTGCACAATGACCTGGTCGAGCGTGCGGGTGGTTCCGAAATATTCGTAGCCCCACACCTCGTTGAGGAGTCGGTCGCGGGAGAGGACTTCGTTGGGGTGATCGTAAAAGAACCGGAGCAGCTTCAATTCTTTTGCAGTCAGTTCCTCGACGGTTTTGCCGCGCCGAAGTTGAAACGTTTTAGAATCGATCGTCACTGAACCAATCTGGAATTGTGCGTCTTCATTCCCGCTCTCTTTTACAGATGTTCGGCGGAGCAGGGCGTGAATACGCGCCAGCAATTCGCGCAACCCAAATGGTTTCGTCACATAATCATCAGCACCGAGATCGAGCCCGATCACTTTGTCCATTTCCTGCCCTTTAGCGGTTAGCATTAGGATAGGTGTGGTGTTGCCCTTGGCGCGCAGTTGTTTGCAGATGTCGTAACCACTCAAGCCGGGAAGCATCACATCGAGAAGAATCAGTTGCGGCATTTCCTTGTTGATCGCGCAGAGCGCGTGGTCGCCACGGTTGCAAACGGCGATTTCGAATCCATCACTCTTCAATATCTCCTCCAACCCCAACAGGATATGTGGGTCATCTTCGATAATCAGAATTTTTGTTTTCACGATGCTTCCCAAAACTTCTTCTCTGTATGGATTAACGATTGATGAGCACCTTGTAGGTGTAACCAAGTTCCTTTTGTTTGCCTGGCTCAATGACGAACTCCCACTCGAGTTCGGATGTTGGATTCAAAGCGGCTATGGCACGGGCCACTTTGCTAAGTTTGCCACCGGTATCGCCCATGACCTCCCCAACCACGGTTTGTTGAACCAGCATTTTCGCTTTTTTATCTTTCCAGTTGATGACTGTTAACTTGCCTTCAACCGTTACCTCTTCGTAAGTGCGACCTTCTATGGTCACACTACGACGGGCAGTTTCTTTGTGTGATTGCCTGGCTCGGATATCCGTCGCAACCGTTAATTGTAATGTCGAACTGCCACCTGGAGGAGTGTAGCGCAAGGTATCCTGCGCAATAGGAAGGCCAGCCTTCGTTGTAAAAGCAGACGCAGTCGTCCACGGCTGTTTAGTGGTGTTCTCAAGGCGAAGCACGTGCCAAACGTGATTTTCAGATCCGCTCGGCGTTTCAGAGCTTCGGCGATGACCGCGCTCATCCACATTCATGCTTTCGGGAACACGCCATTGGTAAGCATGCTCGTAAGGTACTGTTGCCCGAGAGACTGGATAAGATGCCCGGTCTCCTTTTTTGATTGAGACCTTCTGCTGTCGGTAAAAATAGAGATCCTCATTTTGTTCGCCCGGCATCGGTTTCGCGGTGGCATAGGCACTTTCGAGACTCTGGCCAGGATCGAAGGAGGCAAAGTTATGAAAGGCCTGCGACGTCAATCGACTTCTTGCCACAGAGCCTCGGCCGTCGTGCAGTGACTGAATAAAAGCAGCAACACCCTGGCCCAGTGAGAGCGGAGAAATGACGTCTGCATGAAGAAAATTTGGAAAGCCGACCGCAAACAGCACCTCAGTGTTCTCCAATGATTCGATGTCATTCATCAGGACAGCATCCAAAACCACTTCCGCCTTTTTCTCATCCGAAATATCGATCCGATAACTTGGGCTCCATGTCAGTCCCTTTGTCAGGTAAGACATGGATAATTCGGCGGCAACAGGATCTCCGCCAACACGGATCCGAGCGCGTGACACTTGTTTCTCCCGAGTCACTCGCATTTGCGCATCTCCCGGCAACTCCACCGTGAGAATGCTATTTCGGTTGATACCGAGAATGGAGGACTGCCCATTGGTTTCCGTGCGAAGTAAAACAAGGTCGCCTGTTTGTTCAGGAACACGCGCGTGGGCAAAGGAATTGTAAGATCTGTAGATGGCCTCGTTGGTTGTGTCAGAAGCCTCGCCTGAGGGAGGGCGTGGTCTCTTTATCAACGTTCCTTCCACCGTTCGCGTTGTGTTGCCGAGACTGTATGTCACCGTGGCCTTCTGCCCTGGATTGGCCTCGATCAGTTCAATTGGGCTTCGCGCATCAAGCTCTTCGGGAGTTGTGTCCTTATACGCGATCACTTCGGCGATGGGATTTTTCTGATTCGCCGTATCGAACCACATTGATCCCATTACTGCCGAGGGCAACTCCTCCGTTTGCACCCAACCCTCTTTCAGCGATGCCTTGCCTTCCTTCATGACGAATCCAATCCCATTCTTGAATACGACAATCTTTTTCGTCTTCGGCTGCCACTTGGGCAAGTCAGCGTAATCGGATTGAGCATCGGCACCCCATACTCCGACAATTACTAACAACAACCACGCACACTTTGTTTTCATAGTTTTCAAATTGAATTCCGACTCACAGAATCGAGAACGTCAGGCCAGCATTGGCAACCGCAGGATGAAACAACTTCCCCCTCCGTCACGCGGCCAGTAGGACAACTCGCCGCCATGCGCGCGCGCGATCTGGCGGGCGAGGGTGAGGCCAAGCCCAGAGCCTTGAGTGCCGCTGCTAAGAGAATCATGAGCACGGAAAAACTGTTCGAAGATTTTCTCTTCACAACCACGTGGCACACCGGAACCGTGATCGCAAACTCTCAACTCGCAGTAACGATCCGCCCCGTTACCTATCGTCAGCTCCATCTCTATTTGCTTTTCTCCGTTAGAATATTTTTCCGCATTGGAAAGCAGGTTCACAATCACCTGGGCCAGCGCATCCCGATCCGCCATCAAGTTGACTGGCGCCTCCGGCAGGTTGCAGCGGAATACAAATCCATTTGCTTCCAGGTGCGGTCGGAAGGTCAGACACGCTTCGCGCACCACCTCGGCGAAGTCACAGTTCTGGAGGTGATACTTTTTCTCCCCCCGTTCCATGCGCGCGAAATCGAGCACATTGTTGATCAAGCGGGTCAACCGCGACGCTTCCGCGCTGATGATATTTAAATAGGATTTTTGTTTGGCTGGTTCCGACACACGACCTTCCGCCAGTAGTTCGGAAAACATCCGAATGGAAGTGAGCGGTGTTTTCAATTCATGGGAAACGTTGCTGACGAAATCTGTTTTCTGTCGTGCCAACGCCACTTGCCGGTTCACATCGCCGACAATTAACCAACCACCCACACCGATCGAAGAGACCAGGACCAGAATCAATAATCCCAGCGTCAGGTTTGCGGTCCGTGCTGCCTGGCTCAGTTGATCGGGGTTTAAGAGGTAGGCGGTCACCTCCCAATGGGGCAGTTCCTCGCCAATTTCCGTGGCAACGAATGGCCGTTTCCAATTGGCAGAGAAATCGGCTTTCGATAAAGCGACCGGCTTGGCGGCATCGTTCAGGAGTGCGATGCAGATTTCGTTCTGCAAAGTGGGATTGAGTTGCACGACTGCCTGGAGATCTTTGGTAAGCTGCGTCAGATCGATTTGCGCACCGAAGACCAGGTTGGAAGCTCGTTGTGGCCGATGCCATACGAGCAGGTTCAATTTGTTGTCTAGAAAGCGGGCAATCATTCCCTCAGTGTCGGTGCCGATCAGTTGGCGAAACTCAGTTTCAGACGGAGCGAATCTGGATAGCTGTTGTTCATTCTGAATGCTCAGGGGCGGTTGTTGTTGTTGGGCTGCCCATCCTTGCTGTTGCTGTTGCGGTAAAACATTCCGCTCTTTCGAAGCGGTCTTTTGCGAAAAATCGGGAACAGGCGGCTGAGGCATCTGCGCCACCGATTGAAGCTTTGGTGAGAAATTGTTGAAATAGACTTCAGCCGGTTCGCGGTTGGCGAGAAAGCCACTGTTTGCCGCACAAAACAACTGCGCATCCGGGCTGCTCATGGGTGATGGAGACAGCAACTGCCCACCGAGAGTCACGGTAAAGCCAATCTGCGCCAGTGCCCAATTTGTCCGAATCTGTTGGTCAAAAGAGCTTGCCAGCAGGGAGACATCTTCGGTTTGCAGAAGAGATTCGACGGCGGTGACAAAATGACTTTGCTCTTCAGAAATTCGTTCCTGAACTGCGCGCGCAACCGCATCTGCTACTCCCTGGTAAAGCAACGTTTGTTGCCGTTCCATGATGAACTGTTGATCGCGCAAGGAACGAACAGCCAGCCATGCAAGCGCCAGGCTGGGAACCAGCACGGCGATGACAAACATGACGGCGAGCTTCTTCATTGGTTCAGACGGGAATAGTCAGACGTTTTACTTACAAGGTCGAGCCGGTTCATTTCGTCGCCGGATTCATGGAATACAATTTCCACAACTCCGGAGTTTGATAGGTTGGATCCACTTTGCTGAGTGCGCGCATGTAAATCGGATGACCGAAGCGCCCATACGGTTTCAGCAGACGACCAATCTCGCGGCTTACATCCCGCTGCTGATCTTTCGCTTCGGTCAACAGACCGATGATCTCTCGCTCTGTATCGGGGCGGATCAACTCCGCGCGTCCGACCATCACCCGCACGAGTTCTCGCGGTTGCGGATCGAGTGTGATGGGAAGAATTTCCTCGGTCCATTTTTCGGGCAACGTATATAACACTCGCGTTCCTTCTTCCTCGAACCATGAAGACTTCCAGGTTTTCACCATGGCCCTGGCTTCAGGTTCGTATAGACCCTCCTTGCGCAGACTTGCGATCAGGTCCCGGCTGATTTGCGTCACCAGTTTTTTCAAAGGCTCGGATTTCGCGCTGAACTCGATTGTTTTTTCCTCGCCCGGCGCCAGTTGTTCAATCGGCACGAATTGACCTTTCCCATTTCGCACAGTGTAAACGAACAGATGTTTCAATGGCTCTGTGCCGGTATTCGAAACAGTGATCTTTGCGCCTTCGCCCGTCACGATCAATGGAGTGCTGAAGTTGCCGATGCCGCGATAGAATAGGAACTTCTCGAACTCAGAATATCGTGCCTGGTTTGGTCCGCTCACCATCAACAATGCCGCGTCAGTCTCTCGAGCGGCGAAGTAGTGGTTATCCGACTTTTCCACTGGCAGTTTGGTGGTGGCACTCTCTCCTTTTGAAAGGATTGTTGCACGCCACCGAATCATGCTTTCCAGGTTGCTGACGTTTGTCTCGCTTCCGTCGTCGTTCGCAACCCGTATGTATGAAGGCCCTACATCTGCCGCGTGCGGATACCATTCCGTGATGGTGCCTTTTGGGAATCGCACCGTCAGATCGACGCTTTCTCCGCCGTTGCCATAGAGGTAAACCACGGGTGTCTCCATTCGTTGGAGAGCGGCGGTGCCTTTGTTCAAGGCAAGCATGCCTGCGGGTAAACGTCCCGCCCCGGGCATTTTCCAATTGTAAACAAAGTTGGGTAAATCAGTTGGAGCTCCAGCGTTCCAGGTCAACAAGGTTCCATCAGAAGCCTGCAGCGACGTGAATGTCCCCCATTCGTGTGCCACATATCCTTTCTTTACTTGCGCGTGGCTGCTCAACGTGAACGCGAAGAGCGTGAAGGCGAAACAGAGGAACCGACCCAATGATGGCAGAGTTTTCATATAATGAATTTCTTTCAATTGCTACCGGTTGTTGTCAGCGAGAAGTAAAACGATTGTAAAAATGTTGTAAGGCTTATCTGAGAATTGGTGGACCAGATGTTCCGGAACGAATTTTCCGGGAAAACGCCTCACGTCAGGCTGACGTAAGGCGTTTTACGGCGTACATCGGTCCACGTCAGGCTGACGTGAGGCGTTTTACGGCGTACATCGGTCTTCGACAGGCTGTCGAGAGGCGTTTTACGGCGATTATCGGTCCACGTCAGGCTGACGTGAGGCGATTTACGGCGTACATCGGTCTACGTCAGGCTGACGTGAGGCGTTTTACGGCGTACATCGGTCCACGACAGGCTGTCGAGAGGCGTTTTACGGCGTACATCGGTCCACGACAGGCTGTCGAGAGACGATTTACGGCGTACATCGGTCTTCGACAAGCTGTCGAGAGGCGATTTACGGCGTACATCGGTCTTCGACAGGCTGTCGAGAGACGATTTACGGCGTATATCGGTCTACGACACCGGCAGCACATTAGTTTGCGGTGTGGACCAGTCCATCATTTTGTAAGCCGCTAAATGTTTCGGTGGGAACCAGGCCGAGCCACGGATCGGAATCGGGTGTGAGGAATAGTTCTGCGTAAACTTTCCGGTTCAGTTGCTCAACAACTGTCGGCGCCTGGCCGTTGACATACCAGTTGTGAATCTGCCGATGCAGAACGTATTGGTTGCGAACGGTGTCTTCGGTTTTTGGGGGAGTGGGACTTAATGGGGCATATGGGACTTATTTGCTCCTGTTCCGAAAATCAAGGCGGGCTCTTGTCATGCGCTCGCGGAGGCCGCCTTCTTTGAGGAAATCTTTCTCTAAACGGCGGAGTTGTTGGTCAATCAGGTAGTTTGCCTGGTGAATCAGGCAGATCGCGATGTTCGCCACAACTTCGGGCGGGCGGGTTTCCACAAATTCGCGGTAAGTCTCATAGTTCTGCGGGGTCTTGCGGCCAAGTCGCCGAACGTATTGTGCTTCCCTGGAATCTTTGTCCCAGGTTTTCAGGTCACGGGCGCGGAGGTAATCCTTGTAGTCGTCCAGCAACTCCTCAAGGCTGGCCCTGCCGACATTGGTGAGCTTGATCTCTGTTTCTTTGGAGGTGAGCGCGGCTTTGCTGCCTTCCAGGATGTTCTTTTTGCCTGATCGCGCCGACTGGACCATCTGATCAATGGTACGGTCGCCCCTCGAAAGATACTTGTGCGCAAAACGAAAGGTAATGTCATAGACGAGTTCGGCTTTTTGGAAGGAGAGAAGTTCGGCGTAGTTGCCGTGGGGCGGGAGAAAGCCTTTTTCTGGAGAATGGGACATATGGGTCGTATAAGACCTATGAGTCCCATTTCAAGCAAGCCTTTGCGTGCCCATGCTTGTAAGGCACTGTCTTCACTTTAGACACCTGCCCCAGGGATTCTGCTCCCAAAACCAAAAAAATCTGGACATAGATTCTTTTATCCGGCACTGCGCGGGGTTTGGCACGGCCAATGGTTAGCTAAACAAGAACCAAGGAAGGTTTTTTCAGCATGTCCAAGAGAACACGTCATTTCATCGCATTATTCCTGCTGGCTATCACGGTCGGGTTAGGCACCTACAACTTTTTACGCCCCGACGCTCCCGAGGAACTTAGCCTGGCTGAGTTTGAGAGATCCATTGCCCAAAACAACATTATTGAAGCTCGCATCAATCCCACGGCCTATCGCGATGTTTACATGGTGGAAGGCAAACGCCTGAGTGAACGAAAAGTGTCGCCGTTTACCATCACCACGCACCTTGAATCCCAACGAATCTCCGCCTTGCTGAAGAAGAATGATGTCGCTTTCGCCATCCCCGGTAAAAACATGGAGGCCTGGATTTTAAGCGTCTTCGCTCCCGTTCTGATGGGTGGATTGATCATCGGTCTGATCCTGCATCAAACCCGGATTGGCCGGAGCAAGAAGCATCACAAGCTGCGTCAGCGGCCCGATGTGACCTTTGCCAATGTCGCCGGCGTGGAAGAGGCCAAGGCGGAAGTTCAGGAAACAGTGGATTTCCTTCGCAACCCGGCCAAATACAAACGGCTTGGCGGTAAGTTGCCCAAGGGAATCCTGCTCGTCGGCCCTCCGGGAACCGGCAAGACCATGTTGGCAAAAGCGATCGCTGGTGAAGCAGAGGCGAATTTCTTCAGCGCACATGGAAGTGACTTTAATGAAGTGTTCGTCGGGGTTGGCGCAAAACGGATTCGCGAACTTTTTTCCCAGGCGAAGAAGAACCGGCCTGCCATCATTTTCATTGATGAGATCGATTGTCTCGGAAAGAAACGCAAACAGGATGGACACGGCGAATTGCAGCAGACGAACAACGCCTTGCTCGCTGAAATGGATGGCTTCGAATCGAGCGATGGCATCATCGTAGTGGCGGCGACAAATCGTCCGGAAGATCTGGATGATGCTTTGATGCGTCCCGGTCGCTTTGATCGCAAGGTGTTCGTGCCGTATCCCGATCGCACCGGCCGCCGCGCAATCCTCGCCGTCCACATGGAAGGCAAACCGATTCAGGACAAGGAAAAGGCGCTCGACCTGATTGCGCAGACCAGTGTGGAGATGTCCGGCGCGGACCTCGCCAGCATCATCAATGAAGCGGCCATTCTTTGCGCCCAACGTTGCTACTCTGAAATTTCCATCCCAGAACTCGAAGAAGCGCGCGACAAAGTGCGCTGGGGCAAGGAACGCAAATCCATGGTCCTGAAGAAAGAAGAACGGGAGATGGTGGCGTATCACGAAGCGGGTCACACAATGATCAATCTGCAAAAATCGCTGCTGCCGCCGCTCTATAAAGTGAGCATCATTCCGCGGGGCGGAGCGCTCGGTGTGACCACCCTGATGCCGACTGAAGACCAGAACATCCATAGCAAAACATTTTTGCTCGAGCAAATGGTGGTGTTGATGGGTGGTCGTGCGGCGGAAAAAGTATTCTACGGTGCGACCACGAACGGGGCATCCGGCGATTTGGATTCATCCCGAAAGATTGCGCAGAAAATGATCCACGAATGGGGAATGGGCGAACGGTTGTATTATCAACCCGACCAGCGTGACGCGGAACTGGAGATCAACAAATTGTTGGAAACCGCGGATCGCGAGGCGTTGGACATCATTCGCGCCCAGAAAGAGCACACCCACAAACTGGCGCAAGCGTTGTTGAAATATGAAACGTTAACGCGCGAGCAGGTGCTGAATCTCCTTTACGAAGACCAGGAACCAACCAGCGAAACGCGTTGTGTTCTGAATTGATTTCGCGACATGGCAACGCTCTTGCAGCGTGCCGATTCAGCCCCGGTGAATTAATTCGCCGGGGCTCTTTGTTTTAAGTGAGGATTTGAGGATTTTAGAGGATTTGAATCGTTTGTGAGCCATTTGAGCAGGGTTTAAGAGTGGTAAAGGCATACTTTTGACGGTGCAGTTTAAGTGTTTTGGGGAGGCTGAAATGGAAAAACAGGGGGGCTTTTTTGTTCTCCTTTGCACTATGCGGACGGGGTGATTGAGATTACATTCCGCTGCAAAAGGAATGGAACAGAAACGGATAAAGGTTCTGCTGTTTGAAGATAATCAGGATGATATCTTTCTACTGCGCAAGATGTTGCAGAAAGCAACGACGGTGCAATTCGATGTCGAGGTAGTGGATACTTTGGCAGGCGGATTGGAACGAATCAAAGCCGGTGACATTGACGTGGTGTTGCTTGATTTATCCCTCCCCGACAGCCGTGGATTGGATACGTTCTACAAGGCGCACGAAGAGACTCAGGATGTCCCCATCATTGTGCTGAGCGGCCTGGACGATGAACGTGTCGCGCTAGAAGCGGTGCATGCCGGTGCCCAGGATTACCTCGTGAAAGGGCAGGGAGGAAGCCAACTCCTCATTCGGGCAATGGTTTATGCCATTGAACGGACCCAGGCCAAGGCAGCCCTCACGGCGGCTGAGGAAAAATTTCGCAGTATTTTCGAGAACGCCGTTGAAGGGATATTCCAAACGACGCCCGATGGACGCTATCTCAGCGCCAACCCAGCGCTCACCCGTATTTACGGCTACAGTTCACCTGAGGAAATGACCAGCAGCATGGTTGATATTCAGCACCAGCTTTATGTTGATCCAAATCGGCGCACAGAGTTCGTTCGCCTGATGCAGGAGGTTGGGTTGGTCACCGATTTCGAATCGCAGGTCTATCGCAAAGACGGCAGCATTATCTGGATTTCTGAAAATGCTCGCGCTGTTCGCGATCATCAAAACCATATTCTTTACTTCGAAGGCATGGTCGAAGATGTCACTCAGCGGAAAATGGCGGAGGAAAGACTTCGTTTCTCCGAAATGCGTTTTCGTTCTGTATGGGAAAGCGCCTCTGATGGCATGCGCTTGACTGACGCAACCGGGATCATTGTCGCTGTGAACTCTTCCTACTGTCGCATCGTTGGCCTACCTTCCGAGGAGTTGGTTGGAAAACCATTCACGACTCTTTATTCCGAGCAGGAGGAAGACCTGCCTGAGATGGAGCAAAAATACAAAGAGCGCTTCGCAGAGAGGAAGTTTGAGACGCAACTCGAACGGCACATGGTTTTCCGCTCCGGAAAAGAAGTGGATCTGGAACTTTCCAATGCTTTCGTGGAAGTCGAAAGGAATCCAATGCTTCTCAGCGTCTTTCATGACATCACCGTGCGAAAACAGGCGGAGGAACGCGAACGACAGGCAACGGCTGAACTGGCCAAGAGCCAGGCGGAACTTCGCAAAAAGAATGAGATGATGGAAGACGACCTGCGAATGGCGCATGAAGTCCAGCAGGCCATTTTACCCCAGCAATACCCCACCTTTCCCAAAGGGGTTGATCCTGAGAAAAGTCTCATACGCTTTGCCCATCGTTATGAGCCGTCCGGTGAAGTGGGCGGGGACTTTTTCAATGTGCTCCCGCTTTCCTCCACGAAGGCGGGCATCTTTATCTGCGATGTCATGGGGCACGGCGTTCGTTCCGCGCTGGTTACGGCAATGGTGCGCGGGTTGGTTGAAGAGTTGCGGCCGATCGCCAGTGATCCAGGCTTGCTTCTGACTCGTATCAATCACGATCTCCGCGCGATTTTGCAACAGACGGGCACGCCACTTTTTACGACGGCGTTTTACCTTGTGGCGGATTTGGATACCAGGAAGTTCTCTTTCGCGACGGCAGGGCATCCCAAACCGATTCTGATTCATCGTCGTAACGGAACTTCTCAACCACTCCAACCGCCTAACGATGGCAAGCCACATCCGGCGCTCGGTTTGTTCCAGGAATCCAATTACGAAACGACCCATTTGCCATTGGAAGCGGGCGATTTGGTCTTGCTCTACACAGATGGACTTTATGAAGTCGAAGGCGCAAACGATGAGCAGTACGACCAGGAGATGTTGTTCAGTGCGATCAAAAAATATTCAGACCTGCCCTGTTCCGAAATGCTCGATCGTTTGATTGGAGAAATTAAAGATTTTTCCGAAAGCAAAAAGTTCATGGACGACGTCTGCCTCGTTGCGATGGAGATTGGGGATCTGGATCCAGCATAGGGTGGGGACGGCTTCTCCCCACAATAGAAGCATTTGAATAGCGATTGATCTCGGAGTGCGCCCGAGACG
>JACDHS010000125.1 GCA_013820875.1 Verrucomicrobiota bacterium
ACCTACCTGTTTTTTCGTTCTGTTTTGACGGCAAGTTGGCCAACCAGGGTTCTAAAACAGAACGAAAAAATGGATAAACAGCCCGTTTTCCTTACTTTTGGGTATTCTCGCGGGAATTTCGGGTGGAAAAGGGCCATTTTTCTCTTCGGGTCTCAAACATAGCAAATCGACACGCTGCATCGCTTGTGATAACTCAGCCCTTTTACACCCGCTCGGGGGGGATCCGTAGCAGTATATAGTTCTGGCTTGTCCGTAGGATCAGCCGCAGCACGTGATTTTTGAGAGCGATATTGGAACTCCAAACACTTATTCCAGTCTCACGTGCTGCGGCTGATGCTTCGCACAAATCAGAACTATAGAAACAACGAACCGCGTCGCGGTTACGCCGCGCTCCGCTTGCATCTCACCCATTTAATCACTCCCCGACGTGAACGCCCTCCTCAAAATGACTTTGCCAAGTCCATGGCATATCGGCTATAACTGGCGACAATGAAACCCGGGGCACTCCACGTCGCTGTTTTGTTTGCATTTCTTACCGCTCCTTTCGGCTATGCGGACCAAATTGATAACCTGGTCCGGAATGAAATGGAGAAGCGACGAATCCCCGGGCTGGCTCTCGGCATTGTCCACAAAGGAAAGGAAATCCGCCGCGAATACGGCTATGCCAACCTTGAACACAGTGTCCCGGTCAAACCCGATACTGTGTTTGAGATTGGAAATATCACCGGACAATTCACCGCCAGCGCGATCATGATCCTTGCCGAGGAAGGGCGGTTGTCGTTGGGCGATCGAATCACCAAGCACCTCCCCAGCGCGCCAACTGCCTGGAACAAAATCACTGTTCAAGACCTGCTCAACGGCACTTCCGGGATCAGGAATTACGCCATGCAACCCGGCTTCGAAATAACGAAGCGGCTGTCGCAGGCACAATTCATTGAATTGCTCGCAGTCAGCCCGTTGGAATTTCAACCAGGCGAAAAAGCGGAATACACCGTCAGCAGCTACGCGTTGCTCGGGTTCATTGTTGAAAACATTACAAAACAGAATTTCTGGGTGTTCGCTGCCGAACGCATCTTTTCGCCCCTGGGAATGACTGCGTCCGGGGATCGCGAACCGCGTGTCGTTGTGGCCAACCGCGCCTCTGGCTATACTCGAAACCGCAGCGGCGCCGGATGGACCAACCGCGATTCGGATCTTACTGATATGGGGGCTGCCGGCTCGATGATCAGCACGGTGGACGATCTGCTGAAATGGGACGCTTCCCTCAACTCGGAAAGAATCCTGACCAGATCGAGCAGAGACCTGATGTGGAAGCCTGGGAAATTAAACAATGGAAAAGAACATAGTTTCGGGTTCGGCTGCCGCATTGAGCATTACAAAATCTATATCCATCTGTTGCACACTGGTTCGACCGGTGGGTTCTCCAGTTCTTACAGTCGCTTTCCAGAACCGGGTTTATCCATTGTGGTGCTCGCCAACGGAGGCGATGTTTCGTCCGCCACAACCATCTCGAAAGCTATTGCCGCTATCTATCTCGAATGAGAGATAAAACGTGACCAGGCGCTCTTTTCCTTCCAAGCTCATTCCGCGCTTTCTTATGAAATGTCTCATCCTCGTTCTCCTTTCTTTTCTCACTGCTGCCAACCTTTACGCTGACAAAGCCGATGAACATATCCGGGAAGAAATGAAAAAGCGGGAAATCCCGGGACTGGCAATCACCATTGTTCAAAACGGCAGAGCCGTAAAAACTTCTTCTTATGGCGCCGCCAATCTTGAGTGGGGAAACAGGGTCACAAAAGAAACGGCTTTTGAAATCGGCTCTACCACGAAGCAATTCACGGCCTCAGCCATTATGTTGCTCGTGCAGGATGGCAAACTCTCGCTCGATGACAAAATAGCCAAACATTTGAAAAACACTCCGGCGCATTGGACCAATATCACCGTCCGCCAACTCCTCAATCATACTTCTGGAATCAAAAGCTACACCGGGATCAACAATGGCCAGGGCTTCGAACTGACAAAGCGCCTTTCCCAGGAACAGTTCATAGAATCGATCGGCGCTTACCCATTGGAATATCAACCCGGCGACGCCTGGAAATACTGCAATTCCGCCTATAACCTGCTCGGTTATATCATTGAGAACCTGAGCGGCAAAACTTACTTCGAGTTTCTCGGCGAACGCATTTTCAATCCGCTAGGCATGACAGCCACCACGAACCGGGAACCCAGCGTTCTCATTCCCTACCGAGCCAGCGGTTACGAGAAGAATCGCCAGGGCAAACTCGTCAATCGCGATTACGATCTGACCGATATTGGGGCTGCCGGTGCGATTGTCTCAACGGTCGGCGATATGGCTAAATGGGATGCAGCCTTGAATTCAGAAAAGATTCTCAGTGCCGCCAGCAAAAGTGAAATGTGGACCATCACCCAACTCAACAACGGAACCACCAAGAACTACGGACTCGGCTGGTATGTGGACACCCTTGAAGGCCACACAAACATTGGGCACAGCGGATCCACCTCCGGCTTCTCCGCCAGTTTCCAAAGGTTCCCCGACAATAAACTGACGATCATTGTCTTCTGTAACTCTGGAGAAGGCGGCGTTGCCACAGCATTGGCCAAAAAGATTGCCACTTTTTACCTGCCGGAAATCGTGGTCAAGAAGTGATTCGCGGGAAAACACGGGAATCTGTCTGAACATGGCGGGCTGGTAACTCGCGCCACCCATTTCCAGACAAGCTTTTACTGTTTATCTGAGTCGTAACGCACAATGGCCACCTGGCGAGGCTCAGCATCCCGTGGATTTTTCTGGCCAATCAAGCCGTAAAAAGTGTCTCCGTCGAGTGACTCGGTTTTCATCAACTCTTCGGTCACGTGCTCCATCTCCTGCCGGAAAGCGGCCAGTATTTCTTTCGCCTCGGCATAAGCGCGATCAAGCAACTTCTTCACCTCTTCATCCACCTCGCGCGCGGTTTGCTCGCTGCAATCGCGCTGCAAAGGTTGCTCGGATGGCAGATAGTTGTTGGCTCGTTGCGCGCAACGGACAAGACCGATTTTGTCGTTCATCCCGAAAATGCAGACCATTTGCCGCGCCATCGCCGTGGCGCGTTCGATGTCGTTTTCAGCGCCGGTGGTGATTTCGTTAAATACAAGCTCCTCCGCCGCACGCCCTCCCAGCATGCCACGCATTCGATCCAGCAATTCGGATCGACTGAGAAGATACTGGTCATCCGTCGGCAACTGCATGGTGTAACCGAGAGCGGCACGTCCGCGGGGAACGATGCTGATTTTGTGAACCGGATCTGAATGTTCGCTGTGCGCAGCGACAAGAGCGTGACCGACCTCATGATAAGCCACCCGGCGTTTTTGATCCTCGGTCATGCGCCGGGTCTTCCGTTCAGGACCAGCCACGACTTTTTCAACGGCATCTTCCAAATCTTTCTGGGCAATTTCCGTCCCGCGATGCCGCGCGGCAAGCAAGGCAGCTTCGTTGACGGCATTCGCCAGGTCGGCACCGGAAAAGCCGGGAGTGGATTGGGCAATGCGCCGCAAGTTCACATCGGCGGCGAGGGGTTTCCCTTTGGTGTGAACTTTCAAGATCGCTTCCCTGCCATCAACGTCTGGAGAATCCACAATGACCTGGCGATCGAATCGTCCGGGACGCAACAACGCGCGATCCAAAACTTCCGGACGATTGGTCGCTGAGAGAATGATGACGCCCACGTTCGCTTCAAAGCCGTCCATTTCCACCAACAACTGGTTTAACGTCTGCTCACGCTCGTCATTCACCGTTCCGATATGAACGCCGCGCTGCCGTCCGATGGCATCCAACTCGTCAATGAACACAATGCAAGGTGCTTGCGCTTTGGCTTGTTGAAACAAGTCACGGACCCGGGCCGCGCCAACGCCGACAAACATTTCCACAAAGTCGCTACCGGTCAGAAAGAAGAACGGCACCTTCGCTTCGCCGGCCACCGCGCGGGCGAGCAACGTCTTCCCGGTTCCCGGAGGGCCGACCAGCAGGACACCTTTGGGAATCTTTGCGCCAATCGATTTGTAGCGTTGCGGGTTTTGTAAAAAGTCCACGACCTCGCGCAGTTCAAATTTTGCTTCTTCACACCCAGCGACGTCGTTAAAATTAACTCCGGTATCCTTGTCCACCGCCAGTTTGGCTTTGCTCTTGCCGACACTAAGAACCCCTTGCCCTGCCCCGGACATCTTGCGGCTGAGCCAGATCCAAAGCAAAATCAGCAGCCCGATGGGAAGCACCCACGCGAGCAGCATCTGGGTAAGAAAACTCGGGCGCACCCCCACAAACTTAACGTCGGCAGCTTGCAGTTCCTCTACAAGATTTGGATCTTCCACCCGAACGGTTCGGAACAGAAATGTGTCTTTTTTCTCGTCCGACTCAGATTCGGCGATTTCCGCTTTGGCAGGTTCCTTTGTGAGTGGCGCTTTTTCGGTCGGAGCGGTGACTGCGCCATCTGCAACGGCAGCAACGTTGGTTCTGATGGTGCCGGTAACTTCCGTCTCACGAACCGCCACTTCAACCACTTCGCCATTAGCAAGGTGCTCTTTGAACTGGCTGTAAGGAATGGTTTGAACGGTGAACTGGCCGAAAGCGCCCTGCCACATCCAAAGCAACAGCAGCATCAAAGGGAGATACCACAATGGAAAATTCCAATGCGGCGCCACTTTTTTCCCCGGCTCTTTTGTTGGTGTCTTTTTTTCCATTTACAGCCTGCACTGTAAATTCGCATCGGTTTTATCGTTTTGCTAGGGGATCAGGGAAAACTCCTTTCTCTTAATAGTAATCCTGATCTCGATCTCATTCCACGAACTGTCTGAAGAATAAGATTAAGATCAGGATTACGAGTCAGAGGGATGCACAGGTTCGTAGATTTCCGAACACGACGGGTCTATGTTTGAGTAAAAGGGGGAAATGGATATGAAAAAGGCTCCTCTATAGCGGTTTCCAAAATTCATTTCCGGATAGAACAGGTGGAGGAGATTTTTCGGGTTGGTCCATGAAGCTTTTTAGAGCGGTGCAAAGGCGTTTCAGTTAGAAATCTGTTAGAAAATGAGACAAACCCAGAAACCCTAGGAAAGAGTGGTCGGGACGGTGAGATTTGAATCTAAACGGGACCTTTCGTAACGAGCGTCTAAAATTGCATTTTGACCGCGTATTCATTGGCATAAATTGCATTTGGCCACTTTTATAAAAAGACACTATTCCGCCATCCCGCACGTTGCCTCGATCACACGCTAACGCTCGCAAAGCGTCACTCTCACGCCAGTCCAGAACCAAACCAGGTACGTCCGGCGCGCTTCATCAATATGAGATGCATGGCACCTGATTCTCACACCTCCCTCAACTTCCTCTGCACCACATTCCGCGTTTTCGTCGCCACCAAATACCTGAACGCATTTGCCGCATCATCGCCACCAACCCCATCTTCATCCCCATCAACAAATAGCCACCTCCTCCTCGTCCACCCGCTCAGCCGGGATTAAAATATTCCACGATCCTATTCGTCTCGCTCGCTCGATGCCGAGGAAGCGGCCAAGCGACGCGAAATAATTTTACCTTCCCGAAAATACCCAATCGGCCCCGTAGTGCGTCACTAGCGCTTATGCGGACGGTCGTTATGTCTGCAACCCAAGCGAACAACGCCGGTCAGTCCTGAGCTCATCCAGCATGAATCTGTTGTTTTCTACAAATACACTGTGAGATAGCATGTTGGAATGTGCGGTCGGTACACTCAAACCCAGGGCGGACGAAAGCTGCAGGAGCATTTCAATGCGGCAGTTCAGGAAGTGCTTCCACGGTTCAACGTGGCACCCACGCAGAATGCACTGGTGATCCACACCGAGTCCCCACGCACAATAGCCGAGATGCGCTGGGGCTTTGTTCCTTCGTGGTCCTCTGATTCTCGAAGTGCTCAGCTACTCATCAACGCCAAATCCGAGACGATTGCTGAGAAGCGCACATTCAAAGGCTCATTTCAATCCAACCGGTGTTTGATTGTGGCCGATAGCTTTTACGAGTGGAGACGCCAGGGTTCATCCAAGCAACCGGTTCGGTTCATGCTCAAAACCGAAGAACCATTCGCTTTTGCGGGAATATGGCGTGAGGTCGAGGCAGAAAAGGCTTTTGTGATTGTCACCACAGAACCCAACAATTTAGTCAGACCAGTGCATGATCGGATGCCAGTCATTCTGCCCAAAGAAAAGTATTCAGAGTGGTTGAACAACGACGCGCCGCCAAACCAGTTGCTGGATTGCTTGCGTACATTTCCAGCAGAACTGATGACCAGCTATGACGTTGATCCTGTTGTCGGTTCGCCGAAGGTGGATTCGCCCCAGTGCATCGCTCTTTATCAGCCGGTGCAGGGTTCATTATTTTGAGGTGGTGAACATGCCCGATCAGCTCCGCTTATTTCCTGCACCACGCCCCCTCGTTGAACGATTTTCTCGCGAGTTCTTCCGCAAGATACCTGAGCAGCCTGGAGTGTATTTGATGGAGGATGGCCAGGGACGAATCATTTACGTTGGGAAGGCGAAGAATTTGCGAAAGCGTTTATGCAGCTACCGCTACATCAAAGCAGAAACCGCGTCTCGAAAGTCAGTGCGTCTCGTGCATTCGGTGGAGAGAATTACTTGGGAGATCTTGAGTTCTGATTTGGAAGCGCAAATCCGTGAAAACTATCTCCTGAGAACATTGCGCCCGAAATTCAACCGAGCAAACGTATATCCCGCAGCATATTGTTACGTGGCGTTTTCCCCTTCCAACGAAGGTGCTGAGTTGGTCATTACTCGCGAACATCTGAATGGCTTTGTTCATTATGGCGCGTTCAAAAATTCTGTTCTGTTCGCGATGGCGGCCCTGCGGCGATTGATCTGGCTTCTGCAAAACAAGCAGTCGAGCTTTAGAGATTCTCCCGCGTTTCTGAGACAGGAACGTCTGACTGGAAATGCTCGATTTGCAATTCCGTCCAATCTGGTGCGAGAGATTGAAGATTACTTTTCAGGTAAAAGTCCCGGTATCCTTGATCACCTGCAGTTTTGTCAGCCGTCCTCGGTATTTGAACAATCCTACATCGCGCAAGATACAGAAGTGCTGAAAAACTTTTTTGAACGTTGCCTTGTTCAAACGCGGCAGATGAAAGAGGAATTTCAACTCAGTAATCAAACCATTGCTCCCGAAATACTGAATGATCTTCTACTCCGTTTCAGGCAACTGAAGCAAAGGCATTGATGTATCTCTGGTTCGGCGGCGAACAATCGAACCGCCACCAATACAAGGCCGAGAACGGCTGCTGCGAGGATGGTATGAATGGACAGTCTGGAGCCCCTTGACTAAGTTGGAGCACCGGGGGGACGGAGATCACTGCAAGCTTTTCCAAGCGCTTGGGTGATGTATTACAACCTCGCTTGTTACGCGGCACAACTGGGGAACATCGGTGAGGCAAAAGACTTCCTGAAACGAGCCATAGCATCGGGCGAGGAAACTCAAGTAAAGCTGACTTGCTTTGGATGATCCAGACCTGGAACCGCTGTGGACACAGATCGGCAGCTTATGATTTAAATCCAACGATTGTTAGCAGCCTCAGCAGGTTTGTTATTCCGGCGCTAATCCTCATGATCTTGTTCGCGGTGACAGCGGCAATCCCTTCCTTGACCCGACGACGGAAAGCCGCTCGCTACATCAAGGCCGCTTGGTTGTATGAAGTAACAATGCTTTTTGCATTTTGCGGTATTCTTCTGCCCCGCCCAAAGCTTCAGGGTCGATCTTCGGGATCAAATCGAGTTGCTGTTTCAAGACCTTCCATTGTTGACACTTATAGGCATAAACAGCGTATTTATGTCTCCAGCCAGATGCGTCGGGGTATCGTTTCAAGAACCGCTCATAAGCAGGTTGAATATCTTTAAACAATCCTGACCTAAGCCAAAACTCCGCTCTTTTTTCAACCGGGACATACTGCAATATATCTTCAACGGCGGTTACGGGGAGGAGCATCACTTTAGCGTCAGCGTTGGTGACGTACATTGCTTCTCTCGCAAACTTGATCATTTCTTCGAAACTCCCGTGCCACTTGGGTTCGAGGTAATTCAACTTTCTGATGTAGGCACCGTAATGGTAAGAAGAGATCCGAATTGTGCGTTCAAACCAAAGCTCCATTCGCTCACGTCCTTTACCCTGACCCAATTCCACCATCATCATTTCATAAGGTATTCGGAAATCGTTCGTGTTTAGCTCCCAGGCTGTTTCCAATGCGGTTTCAGCTTCGAGCAGATGTGACTTAAAGCCTACCCACCCTTCCTCTGTGAAATCTGCGTAGCGCATTCCTCGCGCTTGCCATGCTAGATTGATCGACGCCTTGCCTTTGGCCAGATGTGGCAGGGAGGTACCGTTCCAGTTTGTCAGCGGATCTTCGACTATCAAGTAGAGTTCGGCGACAGGTCCGACCGAATCGTTTGAACCATGCAACAGTCCATAGGTCGCATGGTTTGCTTCATCGAAGGGAATGGCCGTGTCCTGCAAGACGGAGGCCAGTTGCTCCGCAGCGAGGTGGCGATAAGCTATGATGAGCTCTTTGTATTGCGCGCGATCCGCCTTCACCATCGCATAGGCGGCAGTGGTATAACCTCTCAGCTTCCAGAGCGGGTGGTAAGAGGATTGGCCAAGTGTATCTGCACTTTCCTTGAAGCTGATGGCGATGTTCGTCCTCCCCTTGCGCCGACTTCCGCCATGCTCGTTTTCGAGGTGAAGATTGGCCAGCAGGGGATCATCACAACCGCTGGCCACCGCTTTGCTTGAATGCTGTCCAAACCTTTCCCACCAAATATTGGTCGCTCCCCGTGTCGCACGAATGATCGCCAAATTCGAAAAGGCATGTATGACCGGGGCATCCCAGGCAATATTGGTCTGCCCCACTGTGAAATATTGATTTGTGAGATGAACAAAATTCCAGTCAAACGTTTGCACATCGACATACAAAGGCAGGTTCCATTCATTTTTCGGACTCGAGTCTGCGGATCCTGACCGATTAGATCGATTGGGGTTCTCGCTGCATCCTGCGAGAAGAAGTGCTGAGAGGATGAGATATGCCACCAATTGCATTGAACGAATCAAACGTAAAGGTGGCTGTCGATACAAACTAAATCCCGTTCTGACAAAACAACAGAGCCAAGCCGCAAACGCGGTTTGGGCGTTCACCTAATTCTTACACAGCCATTACGAAAGCCTGATACCTATCGATGATCATGAATATCCGGCGGGCAAAAAAGTTTCGGACGAGGAACTAGCCCAAGTTAATCTCACTCGCTGTGACTTTCATGGCGAATGGAATTACACGATTTCACCGCGGCAAAGGCATCTTTCGTTACAGTCCCTCAGTTGTTAGAAATCCGTTAAAAATCTGTTAAAAAATCAAGCCCAAGCGAAAAACCCCAATAAAGAGTGGTCGGGACGGTGAGATTTGAACTCACGACCTTCTGAACCCCATTCAGACGCGCTACCAAGCTACGCTACGTCCCGACCTGTTCACGCCGAAGCGCACCGAAAATGTATGCCGCGCAAAATGTAATTCAACATCTTTTGCTCAATAATTAAATTACAGGGTTGGATTTTTTCAATGGCTGCATCGAAAATGTTCAACCATTCAACCATTCACCACTAAATCGACCAACCGCGCCGGTATTTGTGATGGATGAACTGCTCGGCTTCCGGACAGTTTTTCGCCTTCAATGTCTTTGGGTTCCACTCGATCCTTTTTCCCGCGCGATAGGCGACATTCCCGAGTAGAACAGATTCGGTCAGTGCTCCTGCGTAATCGAAATCACAGGTCGTCGGCCCACCGGTTTTGCAAGCGTGAACCCATTCGGCGTGATGGCCAATGGAGGCGGGGATCGTCCGTTTCGGGGTGACGTAATCTTTAAAATCCTGTTCCGGCAACAACAGGTGCTTGCCGTAATCGGCCAGCAACATTCCTTTGTCACCAATAAACAGCGTTCCAGCACCCCAGGGCGGCAATTGCCCATTATTGAAATGCGGTGGTAAAACTTGTTTCCCATCCCGTTCGCCGTTGTACCATGTGAGCTTCACTGGAGGCCTTCCGCCCACGGAAGGATAGTCATAACGCGCAATCAGCCATTCGGGTGTGGCTTCAGGATTTGGCTTAGGTCCTTCGGTTTCCACGGCGAGGGGATAGCGCAGACCCAACGCCCAATGGGAAAGGTCAATGTGATGACATCCCATGTCCGCCAACGTGCCACCGCCGAAATCCCAATATTTCCGCCACCACTTCGGATGATAATCCGGGTGATACGGCCGCTCCGGTGCGGGGCCCAGCCAAAGATCCCAATTCAAATTCCCTGGCACTGGTGGAGTTTCGGTGGGGCGACCGGGCGCAGTGTAAACACTTCCCACCCAAACATGAACCTCACGAACCTTTCCAATCGCACCCGCTTGAACCAATTCCACCACACGACGATAGTTCTCCCCGGCATGAATTTGTGTCCCCATCTGCGTCGCGAGCTTTTTATTCCTGGCCGCCAGTTTCGATATGATGCGCGCTTCGGAAATCGTGCGGGTCAGCGGTTTCTCGCAATAGACGTGACGTCCTGTCTGTAAAGCACCGACTGTAGCGACAGCATGCGTGTGGTCGGCCGTGCTGATGACTACAGCGTCCACATCTTTCTGTTCGAGTAGTTTTCGGAAATCAGCGTAAGCCTTCGCCCCGGCGAATCGCTTTTGGGCGGCATTGAGATAATTCTGATCCACATCGCAGAGCGCAACAACGTTTTGATCCTGAACACCCAGGATATTGCTCACGGCGCGATTGGCGACGCCGATGATCGCGATGTTCAGCTTTTCATTCGGCGATTTCCCCTGTCCAAACGAACTGCTTTTGCCGATGAAGAATACACCGGTGGCAGCCAACGATGTTTTACGGAGAAACTCTCTTCGATTCATGGGGGGGGTCATAGATTTAGCGATCTTTCGGTGCGCGAAGGGATTCCATTCTTTGTTCTCTCTCGATATACTCCTCACCAGGCCGTGGAATTTCACGGAGATAGACATTGCGGAAATGGACCACTGACCTGTGCGCCTGGAGTTCAATTGGCCCAAAAGCATTGAGCGGCTTGCCACGTTCCCAGAAGTTTTCGAGCGGAAGATTGTTCACGACCAACTCATCATTCAGAAAGACATGCACACGGTCGCCGACCATCAGAATGCGAAAGCGATTCCATTCGCCGACATAGCGGTCGGCATACTTTGACGCATAATTCGGGGTCTTCTCGTTATTAAACAAACCGCCGGAGCCGGGATGCTTCTTGTTAACGCCACCGCTGTTGATCTCCCAGATTTGCACCTGCGGATAGCCTCGCAGATAGATTCCGCTGTCACCTTTCGGCTCGATCTTCCAATCCACGAGCATTTCAAAATCTGCATAGTCATCACGCGCTGTGCAGAGATTATCGAATCCTTTTCCACCCTTGAAATCTTTGCCGCGATATACCAACGCGCCCTTCTCCACTTTCCAGTTCTGCCGCATCAACTCATCTGCTTCGACCTGTTTTTGCGCCCATTCATCCAGGGACATCTGCGCAATATTCGTCAGATTGCCGGCCAACCCTTTCCAACCGGTCAGATCACGACCATTGAACAGGCTGACGAAACCAACGGGCGGCGTCGCATTCGGGCGTTCGAATATGCGAGGCAACTCGTGAATGCGAATGTTGCGAAACTCCACGTGGCTGTCGTGTCCGAGAAAACCGATGTGACCGCGGTCGCGCAACATGCCGGGATGGCGCCGTAACGTTTGAGGATCACGCACATCATTCAAATTACCGCTCGTGACCAACTGACCATTCAGGAAAACTTTAATTTCACGACCCATTGCGTGAACTTCGTAACTGTTCCATTCCCCTGCTTTCTTCAACGCACCCTGTTTGGCTGGAAGAATCCGGTAAAGCGATCCGTTGCCCTGGTCAGGTTTCAGGTTTTTGTATTTGGGAGCGTAATCGTCGAGAATTTGAATCTCATTCCCGATGTAAGCCATCTGGCCCTTCTCCATCGGTGACCGGATGGCCAGGCCATTGTTGCCGCCGGGCGACAACTTGAAATCAAGCCGCACAATAAAATCAGAATACTCCTTCTCGGTGAGCAGATCGCCGCCGCCGTCCGCGGGGCAGATCAGCACTCCATCTTTCACGATGTAACCCGGCCCTTTTCCCCCAATCAATTTCCAGCCATTCAAAGTCTTACCATCGAAGAGCGATGTGAAAGCAGACTCCGGCAACCGCACGGTCTTCGGTTGCGACGTAGCGCAGGAGGTCAATAAAGCAGCGACAAGCAGAAATAGGATAACTTCAATTTTCTTCATATGGACAGGGAGCGTCACAAACTTCCGAATTCGACCGAACCGAAATCGTGCAACGCGAGGTTCAGAAATAATCGTCCATCCGCCATGAGTCAATCCCGCTTCCATCTGCATTGACAGGAATTCCCCTGCGGCACGCGGCACGCGAAACCACGTTGTGCGCCAATCGGGTGTGATTTTTTCCGGGTGAGATTGTAGAATCGGAGCGCGGCGTAACCGCGACGCGGTTCGTTGTTTCTATTGTTCTGATTTGTGCGCAGCATCAGCCGCAACACGCGAGATTATCAAGCGGGCCTGCAAAATCTGAACGCCGCAATATTGCCGTACCCGCTGCGGCTGACTCTTCGAGCACAGCCGCGCTCCGTTTTTTACGCCATCTCACCCGGAAAAAATCACACCCGCGCCAATCGGTCGCAACACATGACTGTTGCACTTTGCTGTTGATGCTTATACTTTGAATTTCACAACCAAACGACTACCAACGCAAACCACCGACATTGTTCGGATTAGAAAAGATTCCCTCGAACACAAAACAAGTGATGAAAAAAACAAAAGCTCCTGCCGCCAAGAAACAAACAAAAGCTCCTGCCAAAAAGGCGCCAACCGCAACGAAAGTAGTTGCCCCGAAAAAAGCTGCTCCGAAAAAGGCCGCGAACAAAGAACTGCCATCTGTCAGCAAAGCAACGACCCGGACGCAACTAACGAAAGGTAATGCTCGCGTCACCAAGAACAAAATCACCCAGAGCGGATTGACCACGCGAGTGCGCGGACATGTCTCCGCCCGTGGCAAACGCGCGCAAGCCAGGCGCAACGTGCGCTAACTCGCACTGCTCACTATCAACAGCGACGCAACCGCTAAAGCGGTTCGTCGCTTTCCAGTTCCACCCCTTCCGTTCGGTGCTTCGTCAGTGATATTCGGATCGCGGTGCAAACGTCAAAAGCCAATGGGGCAGCAGAAGCAAAGTGAGAATGACCGGCATTCTGCATGATGATACACGGTTTCAAGGCTTGCTGTTTACATCGAAACGCACAGGACTATTGCCGCTCTCCAGGCTAACCGTGAAACGCTCCGGCATTTTAACAGTGCGAGGCTGATTGGAAGCTGCTCTCTCCAGGCTGCGCCCATAGTCCTTGATTGCAGACGACAGAATAGCCGCCGAAACAATCAGGGAGACGCCAACGACGAGTGCAACAATGACAGATGTGTTTTTCATAGGTATTTTTTGGCTATTATAATAGTTTTACACGAAGACGAAGATAGCGCGCCGGACGATCTGCTATTGCCAGGGAATCACGAACCACCACCGTTTCGTATTCACCCTGTGGAATGCGGCTGATTGTATTGGACTCCGGCAGGACTTCCCAGGTGCTCAAGTTCTCCGAAACTTCAACTTTGGTCTCGATTTCTTTAGCCATGCGATTGCGCGTGTAGGTCACGGTAAGGTATTCATGCGTGACACTATTGGTCGTCGCCTCACGAATTTCCACCGAAAGATCCGCGCGCCCAGGTGTTTTCGGATCAAGTCCGAGTGCATAGCGAAGCAGGTTGGGAACACCGTAATCTCCTGGATCGGCATACCAACCGCTGATGTTCTCGTTCGTTCGTTCCTGTGCGGTGAAATGTCTTTCGCGCCAGATGGAATAGTAAGCGGGCTGGTTGCGCGGCTCTGGCGTGAATTCGCCAACTCCGATTTTCGTGAGCCACGCGTTCCAATTCGCTCCTTCGATGATGTCTAAAACCGAACTGGTCCAGTTCGGGTGATAGAGATGAAAGATGTCGTTCGGAAAATTGTTTGCGATGTTCACAAAATCCCAACCCCATCGAGTGCCACGCGCCAAAGTGTTATTTAGGAAGGCGGTCATTTGGCTGTCGTCTTGCGGAAAACCGCCATTGGCCGTCATATGTTCGCTAATGGCCCACCCTTTTTGCTTTTGATTATTCACTCGAATCACATCATCCCATGAAACGGTCCCCCAATGTGGAGCGTGCGGCGCGATTTGAATGAGATTGGCTCCTTCCACAGCGCCAAGAAAAGTATCCGGATCCCCCATCCGCAACCGGTTCGGATCGTCAAACCGATGATTGTAGTCCACCGCGATATAAACATTCGGCACTACCGAGCGGATCGCTTCAATATCGCCAGTCACCCAGCGACCAAGCGCTTCGCCGCGAAACTTGTTGAAGTGAGTATTGCCAATCGAACTATCGCGTTGCGCCTGGTTGGTCGGCCAGGTAAAGGCAAGGCGCGGATCAAGCGCCGGCAAAGCACTGCGCCACTCTTCAAACGCCAGTCGGGCGCTTTCAGAATAGTCGAGCGCAGCACGTCGTTGATCGGCATCCACGTTATTCTTCCCAAGGTATTGAGGCTCGACCGTCGTTTCCACATACAGGAGTTGGGATGCGCGTTCGTCGCCGATGGCTCGCAGGAAGTTGCGGATAAAATCACGACTCCATTTTAAATAATACGGATGATGAATGGACGGAACACGCCTTCCATTCACACCGCTGTATTCGATATCGCGAGCTTCCTCGAGCAAAGCGTTTCGCGCGACAATATTGGTATACACCTGGAAGAGTTTTGCGGGAACACCGCCGCCCCCCACGTTGTAGGTCTCAAAATTGAGCGAGACAAAAACACCGCGCGCCCAACAATGATCGATCAGTTGCTTGATGACTTCCAATCCCGCCAATCGATTCGGATCCACCCGGCCATCGGCCGTGGTGTCGAACTGGTCCGGATAGATATTGATCGAGACATGGTTGTAATACAGTTGATCAATCATGACATTGATGTCGGCAATGAATTGGCCCGCGCTCGTTGCCCCTCCGAAATTGCGCAGAAGTTTTCCCGATTTCAGAAAAACCCATTGATCGTCTACAAAAAAGCGCCCGTTGCGAATAGACCAAAAATCAGGCCGACTCGACCCGCCCGGCACCTTTGAAGTGAACGCGTCCACTTCGACATAACGCGGTTGCAGCAGGTTGATAGCTGCGTTTGTCGATGGATCATCAAAAGAATTCAGGCGAAGATATCGGAACCCAACCACTTCTCCCGGCTCGAACGCATAAGTGACGTTGTTGAACAACGGATTGATGCCTGTGCCTGCCTGCGCCAAAAGATCTTTATAAACCGTCCCCGGAATTTCCGTAAACACGACTCCATCCGTGGAAATCGAAATCGAGCCGAAAAAACCTTTCCGTCCGGGATCATGGGAATCGATGTTAATGGCAAAGGTATCCAGTTGCCGCAGTGTCGGAGGAATATTCGTCCCGAGATCCCAGGTGATGTGATAGGTCTGACCGTCAGGATACCAAAAAACATTCTGCGCCGGCGCAGTGGCGGAAGTCGCATTGCTGAAAGCGGCAGCGTTGTTTGTGCCGCCAGAGCTGGTGGAATGAAGTGGTGCGCTCATCTGTCCCACTTTCCCGTTCAAGTCATCGTACTGAGATTGGTTGAGCGCAATCCCTTCCTGCTTCATGATCTGAACTGCTTGAAGAGAATTGCCTCCTGCAAGCAAATAAAGAAACACCATAACCGCAAATCGAATTGTCACAGCGACAAGAACGATTCCGCCCGAGTGATTGGCACTCAGCGGAGAAACAGGCAGGCGCTTCATATCTCGCCAGAATAGGGATCCGACGAAAACGACGCAAGAAATGCAAGGACAACCATTTTCATGGGGAATGTGGGGTGTGATTGAAAGTGGGTGAGATTTCCAAAGGAACGGAGCGCGGCGTAGCCGCAGAGTGGTTCGTCTCATTTATAGTTCTGGCTTGTCCGAAGGATCAGCCGCGCTCAAGAGTGATCTCAATTCTGTTCACAAACTCTTCTTATCTGTGTACATCTGTGTTCATCTTTGGTTTTAATTGCTTTTCTCAGGGTGAAGGGGGTGAGATTGGCGTCAAAGCGCGACCGCGAGTTGGCGGATGCAGGCAAATAAGCGTGCAAATGCATCAGGTTGTGGACCAACTTACGGCAGTGAACTGATCGTTGCGACTCCGGCTATATTACATTAAGTTGCCTGAAGAAAGCCGAAGTGCAGATAGGGTTCCAATATTTATGACAAATGATTCCGATTCAAATTTAAACCCGGAGCAAGCAGGCTCGGCAGGCTGGAAACAAATTGTACTCGAATACCAAAAACCTTCAACAGGACGGGCACTCTGGCAAATCATCAACACCCTCGGCCCGCTGGCACTCATTTGGTACTTCATGTATTTGGCCCTCCCGGTGTCCCTTTGGCTTGTCTTGCCGCTCGCGGCTCTGGCGGGAGCATTCCTGGTGCGTACGTTCATCATTTTCCATGATTGCGGGCATGGCTCCTTTTTCAAATCGGGCCGGGCCAATTCCCTGGTCGGATTCGTCACGGGACTGCTGACATTCACGCCGTTCTATCAATGGCGTTGGGATCATGCCATTCACCATGCAACATCGGGTCATTTGGACAAACGCGGCACGGGCGACGTCTGGACCATGACGGTGCAGGAATACCTGGAATCCTCCCGCTGGAAACGATTCGCCTACCAACTGGCCCGCAATCCTTTTGTGTTGTTCGTTATTGCGCCAGTCGCCGTTTTAATGTTCAAGCAACGGTTTCCTTCCCCCGGAGCCAACAAAAGGGAGCGGGAATCTGTGCATGTGATGAATCTCGCCATTCTCGTGCAGGCAATCGTGCTAAGCGCCGTTTTCGGCATTGTTCCTTATCTTCTGATTCAACTGACGGCAATGATGGTAGCCGGCGGAGCAGGGTTCTGGCTTTTCTATGTGCAACATCAATTCGAAGGAGTTTATTGGGAACGCGAGGAAGACTGGGATTACGCGACCGCCGCTCTGCAAGGCAGTTCCTTTTACAAATTGCCGAAGGTTCTCCAGTGGTTCACCGGCAACATCGGTTACCATCACATTCATCATCTGAGCGCGAAAATTCCCAATTACAATTTGGAACGATGCCACAAGGCACACCTGATGTTTGAAAGCGTAAAGCCGATCACTCTCACATCGAGTTTACAGTCCCTCAAGTTCCGCCTCTGGGATGAAGGCAACAAAAAGTTGGTAAGTTACCAACATCTGAAAGAGCTTCGCCGTAAACGCCAGGCCCAGACCAGCAGCAGCAACGCGTGAGTTTCTCTCCCTGGCCGGAACGATTCAGTTGAAAATGCACCGGAACGCCGGATTCATCCGGCAGGAACGTGAATCTGTTCCGAACGCGGCAGTTGTTCTGGGCGCGGTTTTAGGGTTCGGAGTCTGCTGCCGCATAAATGCGGCGTTCCGTGCATACGGTTTTACCACATTTGCGGCCTGAAGGGCCGCGATATCCGGGCTCTTAATCCCCCAACGGAGCATTCCAACAAACGCGATACCTACTGGAGGATGCTGAATACTGAACACCAGATGCACTAAACGCGATAATTGATTGTGGCATGTGCCGGTGATTATCGCAGTCCTTCAGACCGCTTGTTAATCTG
>JACDHS010000126.1 GCA_013820875.1 Verrucomicrobiota bacterium
GAGGGATTGCCGGCCCTTTGGGCCTCCGGCCAGATGCACCGAAGCTGTGCGATATCGTTTATTCCTACTCCTTTAGAATAACTCGATTCAGGACCTATCCGGAAATTACTTTTGGCAACCGTTATAACATTTCTCCTCGCGACGTTCGGAATTATTGGAGCCTCCATCCAAACTGATCGCTCGCGCCGTTTGGTTTTTGTGGTTAACTATTCGCTCGATGCAGTTCGGCTCGCTCAATCTGAAATCTAATTTGTTTCTCTCGCCTCTCGCGGGTTATACGAACCTGCCGTTTCGGCTCACGCTTCGGGAGTTGGGCGGATTGGATTTGGCGACCACAGATCTCGTTAACGCCCGTTCGTTGCTGGAAAAGAATCCGAAAGCGTTCAAGCTCATCGAGACCTCCCCTGCGGACCGACCGCTGGCCGTGCAGTTGTTCGGATCTATTCCGGAAGAAATGCGCGATGCTGCCGTTTACCTGGAATCGATCGGCGTTTCGTCGGTGGATATCAACATGGGTTGTCCGGTGAAGAAAGTGTGCAAAGTCGGGGGCGGCTCGGCGATGATGACCGAACTCGACAAGACCGCGCAGCTCGTCAAAGGAATGGTGGACGCCGTGAAGATTCCGATCACCGCCAAGATGCGTCTCGGGTGGGATGATGAAAATTTTACTGCACCAGATCTCGCGAAGACTTTGGAAGGAGTGGGAATCGCCGCCATTTTCGTCCACGGCCGCACGCGCGAACAAGGTTTCGGCGGCACCGTAAATTTAAAAGGCATCCGTGCAGTGGTGCAGGCAGTGAAAAGCGTTCCCGTAATCGGCAATGGCGATGTCACCACTCCGGAAGCGGCGAAGATGATGTTCGACGAAACCGGGTGTGCCGGTGTGAGCATCGGGCGCGGTGCTTTCTACAATCCCTGGATTTTTCTGCACGCCAGAGACTACATTGAGACTGGTGTCTTGCCGCCTGAACCAAAATTTGATGAGCGCATCCGCGTGATGTGCCGTCACCTGGATTTGATGATCGAGGTGTTCGGCGAAGAACATGGCTGCCGGATGTTCCGGAAAGTGGCCCCGTGGTATTCCAAGCGGTTCGGCCCGGTGAATGAATTCAACAAGAGAATCGTCCAGTTCAAGAGCAAAGCAGAGTTCTACGAAATTCTCGGGAACTATCGCTGCTGGCGTCAGCAGTTTTCGGATGAGAACGGCGAGCTACTGCCAAAATTCCGTCCTGCCGCAATGGTCGCATCATTCATGCAGGAACCCGGCGTCACCCAACGTCAACACATCCCCGTGCCGAAGGGGCCGGTGGAAGTTTGGTGATGAGGAAAACTTTTCGTTCAATCCTCCTGTTTGGCGTTCCAGACAAACAGCGGCAAAATTAGTGCGAACACAGTCGCAATCACCCAGAAGTGACCGACCGTGGTAAAATCGTAAATCGTCTTTCCATCCACGCCGATTGTTTTGTGGGCATCGAGCAAATATCCGCCCAGCACCTCCTGCAATGTCGCGCCAGCGTAACTGAACAGGCCAATAACACCCATTGTGGCGCCTGTCGCTTTCTTCGAGCAAATGTCCACTGCCATCAATCCGCCGAGATACGTCACCAGGGCATAAACAGTGTATCCGAACACCGTCATACTGATGTAGTCGCTCCATGGATTGCCTTTCGGGACATAGACAAACATTGCCGTGGATAAGACGAAGAAGATTCCAAACAACAAGCAAGGAACGCTTCGTTTATGATTGAAAAACCTGTCTGAAATCAATCCGCAGGTGATTGCGCCTGCTACACCTGCGAACTGTGAAATGGAAATAATCGCGCTCGCTTTGGTCAGGCTGTAGTCCTTGGCTTCCGTCAAAAAGACAACGCCCCACGACTCGATTGCATATCGCGCCACATAACACGCCGCGGATGAGAATCCCAAAACCCAAACCGCAGGCCGAAGAATGACTCGCATTTGGGCTTTGAACACCGGTTTATCTTTGGCCTTGTGTTCCGCGTGAGACAGTTCACCAGCGTAAACCGCAACCGGCGGCAAACCGTACACCTGCGGACGGTCATACATGAACAAATACAGGAACACCGTCGCAGCAATCCCCAAAACACCCGGCGCAAAGAATCCCATCCGCCATCCATAATTGGCCACGATCACAGCCGTGAAGATATAAGTAAGGCCGGTGCCAATGTTATGCGCGGAGAACCAGGCGCCGTACAAAGTTCCGCGTTCTTTGTTCGAAAACCATTGATTCAAAGAGACAATGCACGGCGCAGCCCCAAAGGTTTGGAACCAGCCGCAAAGCCCCCACAAGACGGCGAACAGGTAAAAGCTCGAGCACATCCCCATCAACACAAGAATTACAGACGAACCCAACAATCCCAGGGCGAGGAATCGCTTGATGTTCAACCGGTCGGCAAGGAAACCGTTGAAACACTTGCCGATCATGTAAGTCAGAAAAAAAACCGAGCCAATTTTTCCGAGTTGAAAGGCGCTGAACACTCCGGCGTCCAGCATTGGTTTCTTCACCACTGCAAAACCCTGGCGAACGACGTAATACATCGCGTAACCCAAAGTGATGGATAAAAAGACTGAAATCCGGTTCTTTCTGTACCGGCGTTTGATTTCATCCTCGTCCGTCAAAGGGACAGCATCAGGACCAGTAAGAAAGTAACGGGCAAGCCGGGCAAACAAACCTGGTTTCGGCGAAATCGAGGCATCGGAAACACCAATGGTTCTCGATTTCGATTCATTGGTGGACGGAGGTTGCTGACTCATGTTTGTGAAAGGCAAATGTTGGAGGGGAATTTGTCCTGGGACAACCCTGGATTAACGCTATCCTTATATCTCAGCAGTTCGGCTTCCCTTACCGCCTCATTCCAACCCAGGTTTTCTTTCATCCAATCAGCCACCTGCTCGGCGCGTTTTGCGGCGTCGTGATGGTAATAATGCCAACTGCTGCGGCGCACCATCACGTCATCGAGATGAATGGCCCATTCGTTTTTGCAAAAATGGGCAACGGCGGATCTGCAGAATTCTGGAGGAGTAATGCTGCTTACGCCATCCGTTTCGTTCCTAGGGAGCAACGGCTCTTGGGCAGTGCGACATGAAGCCGCTTTGAAATTCAATTTCCGGACAATTTGATCCACCGCCTGCTCTGCCATCAAACGGTAAGTGGTTAATTTTCCCCCCGCGACATCCCACCATTGCGGTTCGGGATTGGTGATTTCGTGTGAGCGCGAAATGTCCGATGGCTTGCCGCTCGGATCAGCAATGAGCGGGCGTAAACCAGCCCAACTACTGATCACATCCGTCTCACTCAGTCTGGCGGATGGAAAATGTTGGTTCGTGATTTTCAGGACGTACGCGATGTCTTCCGAATCAGCATAAACTTTCTCAAGCGGCCCGTTGTAATCGGTATCGGTGGTGCCAAGAATTGTGCGTTCGCCCCACGGAATCACGAACAGGATCCGTTTCCCTTCCGTCATTACCATGGCATCCGGGACGGACACTTTACTGCTATCCACCACGATGTGAATTCCCTTGGTCAACCGAAGTTGAACATGGCTGTGCTGTATCCTGCCGGCCCAGGGGCCCGTGGCATTCACGATCGCTTTGGCGGTGACTTTGAATTTTTCCCCAGTCAATTCATTGCTGAGATTGCAAACCCATTTGCCCGCGTTGAAAGCAGCAGATTCGTAGCGGCAATAATTGATCAGGTGCGCGCCCTGCTTCTTCGCCGAACGCAAGGTGTCGAGAACCAGCCGGGCGTCGTTGGTCAAGCCATCGTAATACCGCACTGCGCCTTTCAGATTCTTCGGTTGAAGCCCTGGAATCTGCTTCACTGATTCAGTTTTGCTCAACCAACTCGACGCGCCGAGATTGCGGCCGCCGCAGAGCAGGTCATAAATTTTGACGCCGATCTTCAGTTGCCAAAGCTTCCAATCTTTATTGTCGGAATACGTCGGGAAGACGAATGCGAGCGGCGCGGAGACATGCGGGGCAATGTGATGAACAATCTTTTTTTCAACACTCGCTTCATGGACCAGCCAGACACGACCTTGCGCGAGGTAACGCAAACCACCATGCAGCAACCGGCTGGAACGACTGCTTGTGCCGAAGGCAAAATCATATTGCTCAACCAAACCGACGCGCAGACCGCGCATCGCCGCATCACGCGCAATGCCGGAGCCGACAATTCCGCCGCCGATGATTAAAATATCCAGCGGTTCGGAAGTGAGCGCCTGGATGGTTTGCGCTCTTACAGAAGAGGACTCGATTTTCACACGGGAGCGAGCTGTTGTTTGGCTTCTGCCAGTTTCTGACCAAGCTCTTTAATACTTGGTAAAATAAAATCCGGTTTTGGAGAATACACCGCTGCTTCTTCGGCAGTGGTTTCACCCGTTAAAACAAGAACGCCAACTGCGCCGGCGCATTGCGCCATCGCCATGTCGGTGTAAGTGCGGTCCCCGACCATTGCCAGTTCGCTGGGATGCAGCGAGTGACGTTGCAAAATGCCGCGCAACATATTCGGGTGCGGCTTGCCGAGGATGGCATCGGGAGCGCGTCCCGTGGCGGCCTGCAAACAGGCGCACAACGAACCGCAATCCACCCACATCGTTGGTTGATCGGTTGGACAAACGTAATCGGGATTCGTCGCAATGAATGGTTTACCCTTTTTGATCCACCACCCGGCGCGGCCAAGGCGTTCGAAGGAAAGCGTCATGTCGAAGGCGACAATCACAACATCCGGTTCATCCAAATGGCTGTCTTCGCAAATTTCGTAACCAGCCTTCTTGAACTCCTCGCACATACTGGGTGTGCCGAGCGGGAATATGCGTTTCGCTGTCGGGTAATTCTCCAGCAGATATTCGATCGTACACTGGGTCGAAGTGTAGAGTTGGCTGGCCTCGGCTTCGATCCCGAGATCCTTCAGTTTGGCGAGATAATCCACCATGCTTTTTGAAGGATTATTCGTCAGGAACGTGTAGCTGATCCCCATTTCCCGCGCAGACCGCAAAAAGTCCTTGGTGAAATCGAACAACGTGCTCCCCTTGTAGATAGTGCCGTCCATATCGAGAGCCAGATGACGGATTTTGCGAAGTTTTGCGTTCATCAACAATAAAGCCAATCGTTTTAAACTGTTAACGCACTAAGTAAAGAAGCATTCAGCGCGTATTGAATCTATTTTTTGGGTAAAGTAAATTTCCCGGAGGTGAAAAACATTCACCTCCGGGATCTCGATGAATATTATTGGCGCAGACGGAAGAACTGTTGATCGCCCGACGTGGGAATGGTCACCGTCTTCAACCCATCGTCTTCATTGACTGTTTGCGGCACATCGCTCCAGTTACCGGGCAATGTGGTCGCTCCTTCTAGGATGCCGCTCACGCTGGCCGGCCAGGAGATACGGATGCCACCTTCCACTTCGATGATTCCCAAAGTAGCAGGTGTGCCACCAACCTGTTCAACAGTGCCTCGGACGTAGGGACCAAGATCCCGGCCGACAGCAGCCGAGTTGCTATCCACAGTGTTGGCGTTGCCCCAGCCAAAAAGACGGAATGTCACCGTAGTCCCGGCAGGAATATCCTGCAGTTCGGCTACTTCGGTAAGATCGATCGTCGGTATGGGATTTCCTGCGCCTTGGCCACCAACGCTTCCAGTCATATACGCGTAAGGCGCGAAACCATTTGTAGGTGCTGTTCCAGAATCCCGTCCCAAATAGGTAAACTGATTCAGGGTCCAATTCAGTGTTTCCCAAACGGTTCCTCGCAGAGGGATTGTCGTGCCTGCAGTCGCGAACCCATTGAAACTGTATTGCCACTCGTAATTCATCGCCGAAGCGACTGCAGATCGACGCAGGTTAATATCAAGCGCAGCCAGGGATGCTTTGAAACCAGAGTCCACGGTAATCGCAATCTGGAAGTAATCACCGAGCAAAGCGTTCGCACGGGTAGCTGCCTTTGGATCGTTTGCACTTAAAACGCTGTTCCAATTATTTGCATTGAAACCTCGTGTAATACTCGACGCGCCGAGAGTAGGGCCACGAGTGATAGGAGCAGCAGTCAACCCGGTTGCCACCAGAGTAGAATCCAGAGATTCATAGGTAATGTTCGGCACACTGCTGAAATCAAAAGCCACGACATGGGCTGGCAGCAGTCTAACCACAAAATTGGTAGTCGCCTGCCGATCACCAGTGATGGCAACAAGCGAGACGACAGCGTCGCCAAGTGCAGCCTCTGGAGTAATCGTAACAGTCCTGTTCGCGCCGCTCCCGCCAAAGACAAGGTTAGCATCGGTCACCTTGTCCGGATCGGAGGAATTACCGGTCACAATCCAGGTTTCAGGATCGCCGGGAAGATTGGTAATGCTAAATGCAACCGTCAATGGTTCCCCTGGCAGTACCAACTGATATCCAACATGGGAAATCAACGGAGGAAGAACTGTCAAATAGAAGCTGGACTCCGTGGCTTTGCCGCCGGCATCAGTCACAAGAATCGTGATGCTTGTTGTGCCGATCGCACCAACTTCCGGCGTCACGGTAAGCGTCCTATTCTCACCACTGCCACCGAACGAAAAGGAGTTTATAAGAGATGTATCCGAAGAAGATACAGACAGGACAAGACTACCTGCGGCTGTTTCAGCATCGGAGATTGTGAATGCAATCGGTGGAATGGAATCCTTCAACAGAGCCGTCACGTCATTGATCGCAGAGATCGTCGGCGCCTGGTTGCTCGGATCAAGGTCATCGCCACTTACGGTGACCATGTCCAACCAGATCGTTCCGCCAGTGCCGTAGTTGGCACCTGGCCGATTTCCAACATAGGCTTCTACGCCAGAGCCGGTCGCAGTAAACTCAAACTCGCTGACCAAACGAAAGCCGAAGTTTGCATTGTTCGCTACGCCTGGAGTTGCACTGAAATCAGCCGCAAGCCCCACCTGCCAGTAAGGCGTACCCGGATTTCCATTCGTATCCAAAGGACCATCGTGAGCCGCAGTTATCACGGTCTCATGATCCAGCCACTCAACGCCGTCAATCGTGTACTGAACGCGCCAGTAGCGACTCGCGGTCGCACTGTTTTCCTGGTCCCAAGTAACCTGGATATTTCCATAGCCAGCGGTATTTGCCATAAACTGGGCACCCGCCGTCTTGTTGCCGACGGTTGCCGCAGGAAAACCATCACCGCCCAAGTTAGTTCCGAGCCGCCATTGCGAGTTGTCCAGACTATGAGGATCACTGTTGTTCCCACCCGAAACGTTTCCAAAACGCTCCCCCACACCGCCACAAGTTTGAGCCGGCGTTCCAGATCCAATACTGGGTTTGAGGGTTCCCGTGGTGGTAAGCCCATCGAATTCCGACAACGGTGAATTAAAGTCCCATTGCTTGATGATTTGAGCGTATGCAGCGAACTGAACTGCCCCGCCGAGCGCTAGAGTTAGGAGTAGTTTTTTCATTTTCGGTTTGTGTGTTTTTAAAAATTTATGGAGTAGTCTTTGACGTAAGTTGGGAGAGATTCCAGACTTCCAGGTAATTCTTCACCGTGATCCATCTCGCATGCCCGTCAGCAAAGTTCATGTTTCCACCGTCTTTGCCATGATTGTCTTTGGGATCTGGATAGTTGCCAATATCGCTTGCGGTATCGGCATCGATCATCAAGAAAACCATCGTGGGATTCAGTCTCACACCCATGTTCGGGTGAACCATACCCGATACACTAGATTCAGTTTTCTTTCCCCTGGGACCGCCTGTAAACGTCCCAAATACTTCGTAACTCAACCCCCGGTTGTTCGCTCCAGCCAAAACAATAAGATCTCCAAGTCGAGGGAATTCAGGCGCAGGTGGAGATGGTAAAACATAATCGTGTCGGATTGTATGTTTGGTGGTAGGGCAGTTGAACGTTTTCAGCACCGAAATGTACTTATTGTACAAATATGAGAGATCATCATCCGACCCACTGCGATCTGAGCCGGCTTCCAGAAGGTTTGGATGATTAGCATACCAAGAGGCCGCCGTGTAGTGGCCCGCGTTATCATCAGCAAACATCCGACTGGCCAACCCCAATTGCTTCAGATTATTCAGGCACGCAATCCTTTGCCCCCTGGCTTTAGCTTTTGCCAATGCAGGCAACAACATCCCAGCGAGGATTGCGATAATCGCGATCACCACCAAGAGTTCGATCAACGTGAATCCTAAAAGGTTTCTGAGGGGCTTCTCTTTAATTCTATCTAGCTGCATACAATTACCTCCGGTGAAATTAGCGGAATGTTGTCCGTTTGAGTTTTACAATTGGGTGACGATTCGGTGACGTTGCCAGCGATTCGTGGGGAAAGACGGAATTTGGATGACCACATCCCGACCACCGCTTGATTCCATTCGCCTGCGGGAATAAAATGCCGATTGGACGAGACGACGGACTGCACCAGGCACTCTCTTGCTCTGTGATGCTTGTCCTCACAGACAGGCAAACCAACGAGAACCGAAACTGGGTTACATCTTCAAACATTCGGCGTTAACGCACTAACTAACAAATTTGAGCTTCTACGTCAATCCCCAAACAGCTTTAGTAATAGGATTCAGCAGCAAAAGTTCTGGTTCCTTGCTGTTTTCAGTGTAATGCGAAATCCGCCCCCCCAAAAGATGATCTTTCACGAATGGTGGTTCTCCAATCTCTTCAGAACACCAAACTTCTCGTGATGGGCTTCCGCCGGGAGTTTAAAAGAGGGAAACTTTCGTGACAGGGATTCCGGAAGATTTTGAACGAGGATATTACAAAGTGTGACCTGTTTCGCTCTTCCCGAGAGTGCGATCTTCGCGATGTGTGATCATTTTCGGTCTCGAAATCATCAACTTTTTCGCGAGAGGCACTTTTTCTGTCCGTTTTGCGTCGTCATTTTCGTAGATGGGCACTTTTTCTAACCGTTTTGAATCATCATTTTCGTGGAGGGCACTTTTTCTAACCGTTTTAGGTCATCTTTTTCGTGGAGGGCACTTTTTCTAACCGTTTTGGGTCATCTTTTTCGTGGAGGGCACTTTTTCTAACCGTTTTAGGTCATCATTTTCGTGAGAGGGACTTTTTCAGAGCGTTTTGGACCACAATTCTTGCGAGAGGCACTTTTTCTGTCCGTTTTGGATCATCTTTTTTGTAACACAGTCAAAAAAAGGCCGTCCGAGACCATCATTCCGCAGAATTGCGTCCTGAAACGATGGTTTTGTACTGGAAACGAGGAGTTTTCTCCGTAGTTGACGCAGATTTGCGCAGATTTAGGGGGACTGATCGTTGCTGGAGTACATCAGCGGTTATTGCAGCGGTTAACAGGTCGATTGCATCGCAATTGGGGTGCTGCTCTGCGTAACAGGTAAGCCTCATATCAATTCCACTGAAAACAGCGAGGAACCGTACGCCATGCTGTAACCTCCAGTGAACTGGTTTACGACTAACGACCCGGATTTACCCGCTTCCGCGCATAGAAGGGTGCATCGTTGAAGGGTACTCTACAGCTCTGAAAAAATGGATACCCAGCCGGTGTTCCCTACTTTTGGGCAGGCCTCTTAAACGTTTCCAGAACCGCATGCACCCGGGCCTGCAACTCCACCATTGAAGGACTTTGCTGGAGGCGTGGCGGCAACAGATCGATAGATTTTAATGCCGCTCGATACGATTTTTGCGCTTCCTCGGAACGACCCGCAGCCAGGAGAATATCTCCCCGGCGGGCCAGCCAACTCTCCTTGCGAGTCATCAGTTCGATAATCGAATCAAGCCGGACCAGTGCGGCCTCGGTGTTTTGCCGCTCGAGTTCGAGATCAAGGGCATAACCTTGTAGCGGAAAAATGGGGCCAAACTTCCTCATCCCCGCATCCAGGCTGAGCAAAGCCGCATCCACCTTCCTGTCACCCACTAATGCCTGCGCCAATTCCAGGAAATATTCCGGTTGCGGATGTTGCAGCAGTTCGAGGCCACGTTGAAAATCAGGGACGGCAGCTTGAGGCTGGTTCACCTTCATCAGGACCCGGGCGCGTCCGATGAACGCCTCCCCCTCGTCCTTGGAACGAGCAATCACTTTATCGAACAGCGCCTCCGCAGCTTCCAATTCGCCGGAGTCGGCCAACATACCCGCACGACAAATATCCACTGCGACAAGCTTGGGATTGAGATTGGCGGCACGGGCATAGTCCGCCTCGGCGGCAACCCAGTCCTGGTGTTCGCGATACAATTCGCCGCGCTGAAGGTAAAGATGCGCGGCATTGTTGGTGGCCGATTCAATCTGCCGGGTCGTTGCCGCGATCTGAATGAGCGTTTCGCCGTGTGCCTTCCCGCGTTGGGGTGCAGCAATCAGGAAAGCAGCCAGCAGCGTGACCCTCAGCCATTCCGCATCCCATTTGATAAGGGCAATCTTCATTGAACAACTTTGATTCGATAATATCGGGCGGCATTCGCACCTGCCCCACCGGTCAGGGTGAAGTCATCCACAAACGTGTGCGTGGATGGTGTGTCCCTGGGTGCAAAACCCATTTCATCACTCACCGACCGCACAAGATCCGTGAATACTCCGTTGAAATTTCCGTTCGCATCGGCAGAGCTGTATTGGACTCGATAACGAGTGCCACCCACCGAGGACCAACTTAAAATCACAGAGCCATTCCCTGCCCGACTCGCCTGGTTAAAACGGAGCACGGAAGTGGCATCCTTCGGATTTGTGTTGGCAATATATTCATCACGATTGCTATGACCGTCGCCATCGTCATCCGCGTTGGGATCCGTAATGCCGTACTTGGCTTCCCAGGCATCGGGCAATCCATTGGCGTTCGCGTCCGGCGGAGAGACAACGTTCAAAATAACCGACACCACAGCCGTCGTCGCGGAACCATCACTGGCATGGTAGCTGAACTGATCGAACCCGCGAAACCCGTGTGCCGGCTGGTATGTGATGGCCCCTGTGTTTGTATTGAAATTTAAATTCACGCCATAGGTCGGCCAACTGTTCGTTTGAAAAGTCAGGGGATCGCCGTTGGGATCGGAAGCCAGCAAAACAATATTCGTGGCCGAATCACCGATCACGTTCAGGAGCCGGTGGCTGGCAGATGGCGGAGCATTTGTTGCAGTAGTAAATTGCCAGAGCGGCCCGGTGGTAGTGTTGCCCGATGCATCGGTCACCACCACGAACCATTCGTATTCGGTCTCCGTTTCGCGATTCGACCAGACCACGCTCGCGGCGCCTCCGGAAGGGACATTGCTACTCGTGCCAACCAAGGTGAACGGGTACCCGTTGGGCATCGCTTGAGACTGCATGCTGTAGGGAAAGTAAAACTCGCTGTTGGGACCGGTCTGGTATTCGTCCACCCAGGGGGAGTATGTCTGGACGACCACCTGGTTGCGGCGCGGCGAAAATTCCATAATCCGCATGTAACCATTGCCTCCGTTGGTCCAGCCCTGGTAATCCGCCACAAACGTGCGCACCGTATTTCCGTTGAATGTATCCACACGTGAACCCTCCCCAGTGACGTGGCCGGCCAGCATCATGAACAGGTTCGTGTTGCCTTTGAGCGCATCATAGATGGCCTGCCCTTGCGCGCGAAAGACGACAGGCGTCTGCGTATTTCCAATGTGGTGGGATACCACGATCGCGCGCCGGTGAGTGTTGGTCTGCAAGACTGCATTACCCCACGCAAGGACGTCAGCGTTGGCGTCGTTATCGAACTCAAAATAAAGCGCGATGAACTCCAGCCCACCGGCACTGAAGAAATCGAAGTGATTGTCATTGTTCGTGCCGTAATGGCCCGCGTAATAGGGACGTCCCTGGAAGTGTGAGATGCCGAAGAATTGATTGTAAAACGTCGTCGTGCCCGTGGCAGAACCAATTGGCTCCTGGTCGTGATTGCCCACTGCCACTCCATAAGGAATGCCGAACTGAAGCAAGGTTCGCGTCGGGTTTTCCAGGCGATACATCGCGTTGGTGGAGTGAAGCCATTGCTGCACATTCGAGCCGCCATTGGATAAGAGGTCGCCATCCTGGGTGATGTCTCCGAGGTGGGCCACGTAAGCGATGTTGCGCGAGACCCGGTTGGTGACGATCCATTCCGTCTGCGCAATGAACATCTGCGGAAGACCGCCATTCCGACTGGAGACATAATATTGTGTATCGGGCAACACGGCGATGGTGAAGTCCGGGCTGGGTTCAGGAATCGATTCGCGCCCGTAGAATTGCACCGTCACGTTGCCGGGAGTCGCGTTTGTAACATTCACCTGCAAGGTCGGAGATTTAACCTGGTTAGGAGCGCGATCCGCTGGCGCAACCAAAGTCGTCCTCGCCGTCACTGGAATAAACACAAACGAAGCCACGGGTTGTGTGCCCGGAGTCTGAAGACCGGTCCCGGGCAGATCGCGTGATTGGATGATCCATCCGTCACCATCGGCCTGATAGCTCACGATATTATCGCGATTGGAAGTTTCTCCCCCTTCCGGCGAGATAATCAGCGTGCCGGTGACAGGCGTTTGTCCGGGAATGGTAAGACGCCACATGCCGACACTGGTATTGGTGATATTGAACGAAGGCGTTGCGCCGCTATACATCAAGCGCGTGCCATCGCCGCTGAACCGGCCGGAAACCACCGTCGTGTTTGTTTTTGGAATAAAAACAAAGGCAACCGGCCCCTGCTGATAGATGTTCGAGTCTGTGCCGTTGTCTTTTATAAAAACGTTCCAGGTGCCATTGACGCTGTTGACCTGGGAGAGCGCGTATTTCTTTGCATTGTCGCCGTGCGTTACCAGCAACACGCCGTCGGTCCGTGAATCGAAGCCATGACTGGCCAGGTTTACTGTGGAAACGCCGCTGCCATTATCTATAAAATGAGTTCCCAAAACGAGCCCCGGCGAACCGGTGAGCAGGTTATTCGCACCATTCGCCGTCCCGGCGGAATTACGCGCCAGTCCACCCAGCCAATTAGTGTAAGGGAAAAAAGCGGCAGCGACGTTGATGTTGTATTCCGCTCCGGCTGGCGCGTTGAACACCGGAACATAGTAAGCGCCGGTGTTGGCTCCGGTGCGGCTGTAATTTATCGCCGACGTACAGTAATTCTTTCCGGGATAGCTGGCTTCGCCGTTGTTCCGGCCGTTCTCAGCGACGGAACTCATCAGCACACCAGTCAAATAGTCATCACTGAACTCAGGCCCCACCTGCACATTGTAATCCCCTCGATTGGATCCGGGACGGATACGGAGATCATTGATCGCAAGTGTCGCTGTGACAGTGACGGAGTTGGTGGTGTTCGCGGTGTCGTTTTGAACCACATTGATGTTCGCGGCCGACACACCGTGAGCACCGCTTTGAGCATGGAGGGAGGAACACCAACCGACGACAACACCGGCCAGGATAACGAGGGAGATTTTGGAACGGATCAATCGGATATGGGACATGTTGCGGCTACTCCTTTGGTTGTTATCACGACACTCGCCTGACGAACGATGGACGTCGCAACCAGCCAATCACAAGGGCACACGAAAAATCAGGAACGGTGTTAAAGTGTGACCGGGTGTTCATCTCGGACGTTCCATTTTATAAAGGATACTGACTGCTAACGCACTAAGTATCTTCACTAAAACAACTCAATTCAGAATAAATCGGTTCACTTGCGCGACTTGAAAGCCAGTAACGAATCACTTTTTCAGCTTCCGATTTTTGCGCGGTTCGCTACGTTTCGGCCATGCCGTCATTTGACATTGTTTCGGAAGTAAACTCGATGGAGGTCGAAAACGCCGTGAACCAGGCGAAAAAGGAACTCGCCACCCGCTTTGACTTCAAAACCAGCAAAGCTGAAATCCTCCTGGAAAAGAATGAAATCAAGCTGACGGCCGAAGACGCGTTCAAGGTGAAGACACTCGTGGAAATCATCCTGGGCAAACTCGCCAAACGCAATATCAGCCTCAAAAGCGTGGACAAAGGTGAACCAGACATTTCCCCTCTCGGCCATGCGCGGCAGACAATTAAAATCAAACAGGGGATTGAAACCGCCGACGCCAAACAAATCACCCAGTTCATCCGCGACACGAAATTGAAAGTGACAACCCAGATCCAGGATCAACAGGTGCGCGTGACCGGCAAGAACCGTGATGATCTCCAGGAGGTGATGTCAGTCGTGCGCGGCCACGAGTTCCCGGTGGCCCTTAGTTTTCAGAATTTTCGTGATTAGTCCCCTAATAGAAGAACTTTCAGGCGTCATTTCCGGGGCTGCAGAGGGGCTTGTTACCGTGTGCATGCGCCTTTTCCAGAGTGCGCCTCACTGTTTGGACACAATTCTCGGCTGGCGAAAATAGCAAACTACCTACACGCTGGCATTGCGGTCGGTGTGCGCCCGCGTAATCAAAGACCTTCTTAGCTTGACGATTGCCGCCCTTCTGATTGCATACGGCTCATGAAAATGAAGATTTTCGCTCTGGTTGCTGCACTTTCTCTACCGCTTTTCTTTACCGGTTGCGTTAAAACCGCTGACGGCCACATGAAAGCTGGCGTTCCGTTGAGCAAAGATAAAATCGTCAGCCGCTATCAACGCTCCGTTCCGCAGATCATTGCAGCCACGCGCGTCGTCCTGGCGCGCAATGGACAAATCGAGGCGGACAACACCGTTGGCAATTCACTCCACGCGCGCATCAATACCCGCAATGTCTGGGTAAATGTTTCTGAAGTGCCAGAAGATCCGCAGGTCAGCGAAGTCGTCGTGCAAGCCCGCACCAAAATGGGCGGCGATGTCGATCTCGCCAGTGAAATCAGCAAGCAAATTGCTATTCAACTCGCGGTGACCCAGTAGGTTTCCTCGGTTTCAAGCCGATGTCCTTTTCATAAGAGCCAAGCTTAATTGCCTGGCTCTTTTTGTTTCTATTCATTTCACCCTGTCCGTTTCGTAAACCGATCGGGATTTTTTGCCCGGCTGAGAGCGGTGTCGTAACTGATCTGGCATCGGCAATACAGATCGTAAAGACAACTATCCATCAGTGACATCCCGTCCTTCGCCCCCATCTGCAATGAGTTATCAATCTGGTGCAGGTTATTTTCGCGTATCATATTGCGAATAGCCGGGGTGGCCACAAGCATCTCATACGCGAGCACTCGATGGGTGCGATCAGTGGTCGGCAACAAGTCCTGCGCAATGATCCCCTGCAAAGCGTTCGCCAGTTGCAGCACGATCTGCCTCTGCGCATTCCCTTCGTAAACACCGACAATCCGTTCCAACGCATGCGCCACATTGGGCGAATGCAACGTCGCCAAAACCAGGTGCCCCGTCTCGGCTGCGGTAATGGCAGTGGAGATGGCTTCGTGATCCCGCATTTCACCGACCACGATCACATCCGGATCCTGCCGCAACACATGAATCAGCGCGCGGTTAAAGGAATGCGTATCGGTCAACACTTCCTGCTGCACGACAAGCGCGCGTTGATTGTGATGAACGTATTCGATCGGGTCTTCGATGGTCACAATCTTGCAGCGGCGCTCCTCGTTAATCAGGTTCACGAGGTAGTTCAGCGTCGTCGTTTTGCCAGCGCCAGTCGGTCCTGTAATCAACACCAAACCGTTCGGCTTGCGCGCGAGATCATCGAGTCTCGCTGGCAGACCCAGTTCTTTGCGGGAACGAATTCGATCCCCGCAGAAACGCACGCTCAGCTCAGGCGATCCGTTGCGTTGATAAACGGTAATGCGCATCCGACCGGCGACTTCGTGAAAAATGGAAACGCATAACTCCCACTCGCGCTTGAATTTCTCGGCCTGCTCTTGATTCAGCAAAGTAGAAACGATGTAACGCAGTTCCTCCGCCGACAACACATCGTCATCGGCCAGGATGATTTCACCGTTCACACGAAACGCCGCCGGCACGCCTGCGATCAAATGAAGATCTGAGGCGGACCGCTCTGCCGCGCTCACCAGGAGGGAATTGAGTTTGGGTGTCATGATCTGTGGAAGAATTGGCGCAAACTACTGCGCATCCGTGAGAACCAGCCGTTATGGGAAAGACTGTCCAGCGCGAGGCGAGCCTCCCGGCAGTCCGGGTTTAATTGTTTGGCCTGGGTAAAAGAATTTTCGGCCAGGCCGGATAGACCGAGCGCCAATTGACAATGCCCCGCCTGCAACCATGCAGCGCTACTTCCCGGATTCAGGTTGAGAGCGTCCTGGGCGAATTTCAGCGCAATGGAAAAGTGTTCGTAGAACGACCGAATTCTCGATGCGCACCAACGGACAACCCAATCACCCGAGGCGAGCATGAAAGCTTTTTCAAAACAGTAATCGGCGCGTTTCTCTTTTCTCGCGAGCAACACGTCACCACGCGCAAGCCAAATGTAAGGGGTGCCGCCGCGCTCCTCGATGCTGGCATCGGAAAAGGCGAGCGCTGCTTTCAGATCACCCATCCGGCCCAGCGCGACTGCCTTTGCCGCGAGCAATTCCGAATCATCTGGGAATTTCTCCAAAGCCTTCTCAGCCCACAGCTTTGCTTCCGGGAATTCACCAAGCTCGATCAACGCCTTCACCTGCCCTGCCCATGCCGCCACGTTGTTTGGATTAAATTCCAGCACCTTGGCATAATAACGCAGGGACTTTTCAAATTGCGTTTCCTCGAACGCCGCCCGTGCTTCGTTGGAATAAAACAATTCGTCCTTCGTGACTTGTTGCGATTCGAAATCGCTCTCGAAGTCGTCATTAAACTCCAGACTGCTGAAACGGCTCATAGTTGTTTGCGCCAAAACCAATACCTGCAAGGTTTACCGACCAAATCATCGGTGCCAATGATTGCATATAGCATCGTTCGTTTGGAAATCTCTGCTTCCGGCAGAGTCTGGTTAATCGAAAATTTCGGCCAGACAAACCAGCGACCCTTCGGAACAATCATTTCGCCTGTCGTCGGCATATAAGATTCTCTCGTGAACACAGTCGAGTTGACTTGATAACTATTTTTGCTGAATCGAACAACATCGCCGCCTTTCGCGCGAACCTGGTCCAACCCAAATCCATCAACAACAACGAAGCCGTTCTTGTCCCCTCCCGCGATCCGGTAGGCAATCGTCTCCCCAACTTTGACAGTTTGCCACGAACAAACACGCACAACAACAACCTCATCATTGATCCGCAATGGATTCAGCAGGCGACCCAGTTGGCCCTGCACAAAGCCGTAAACGAATACATTCAGCAAGAGAAACGCGGTCACAGTGGAAATGATTCTGAACTTTAGACCGCAACTCGGGGTTAAGTGTTTGATCAATTGTGCAATGGAAGTGACATGCAACGACAACATTGCCATGTAAGCAATGGAAGCCAACGGATAGCCAAGCCACCCCAGGAAAACAAGCAAAGCAAAAAGGTAACCGCCAAGAACCAAAAGAAAAATCCTCTGCTGCCCGATGACGCGAAAGATGTAACCAGGAATGATCGCCGACCAAAGGATCGCAGGAACGGAAAGCGCCGATGAACCAATCTCAAACGGCGAATATTCCAACCATCGACGGAACCGGAAGCTGATTGGCCGGAAAATAATTCGCCGACCGGCCCGAGGGGGATAGTAGTTGGAGCGACCGGTGCTCATTCAATGTCGTTGATCAATATTGTAACGAACCTCCTCCTCCGGTTCGTAGAACTCGCTGGTCTCACGTTGCGCTTTCAGTTCGCCGACAATCTGTTCGAACATCTTGACGGCTTCGAGGCAGCGTTTCCCTTTGTAACCCTGCACATGCAGTTCCACGCTGCCGTCAGGTCCGACCGTAATATCAAATTCACGTTGTGGCATAAGTCCTATTCACGATTCACGATTCACGATTCACGATTCACGATTCACGATTCACGATTCACGATTCACCATGCAAC
>JACDHS010000215.1 GCA_013820875.1 Verrucomicrobiota bacterium
GAGGAATGGCCGCACCTTTGGTGCTTGGGACCAGAAGGCAACAGCCGGTCGACAACCCTTTCGCGGCTCGGGAGACTTTTTTGACGAGGGCGAGCGTATCCGGAAATTACTTTTGGCAATCGCTATAAATGCTAAGAATCGACCATTTCTACGATTACTTCTATGAACTCGTTTCGTTTTCATCAGGTGATAAATTGCTCATGGATACTCAATCCTCAACGCTGTAAGTCCCACCATGGTGGGGCGGAGTTGCGCTCCGCCCTAACTTTCGCCTTTATCCCGCCATTACTGGCATCGCCAGCGCATGGCCTGATGGCGCGATCCGCCCCATCGCATTCGAAAAAAAAGAACTGGCTCTTTATCGGGGAAGCTGATGCCGGGGAACGAGGAGCCATCCTCTACATCATCATTGGAAGCTGCCGTCGTCGCGGACTTGATCCTTACGCTTATCTGCGCGATGTCCTCACCCGCTTGCCTCGCTTGACCAACCGCCAAATCAAGGACGTAACACCTGCCATGGAAACTCCGGTCAGCGGATCGGAAAAAGAAAACTTATCAGACCAGCAATCCATATTAATGCGAATACGGTCTGGATTCCCAGCCACCACCACAAAGCCGGGCGAATCAGCTTTTTTCCATTGAATGCAGATACATACCCCATCACACAAAGGAGCAGCCATGACGCTAGAGCTGAGAGCACCGCTACGGCGGTAGCATCCGCAAGCCAAGTTTCATACGGATTTGCCTGAAAACTCCGCGCTGCAAGTGTAACGACAAAGATACCGCAACTCGACACATTCCATATCCATGCCAAGTTAATCAATAACTTCCAGCAGCTAGTCGAACGGGTTGTAGTCGAAGCATCTGACATAAAGGGGTCTAAAGGGTAAAGTGAGTTCAAAGTTCAAAGTTTAAAGTTGCACTGGCAACACCAGCGCTCCGTTAACTTTTAACATCAACCATGAAACCTTAAACCTAGCAAATCGGCGGCTTGGCCCGGATGGAACGCATCTTCTCCGCCTGGATAATGGCCTGCATCCGGCGCAGATCTTCGCCAATCGTAGTGCTGATGATGAGATAATGAAAATTACGCCATTGGGCAATTTCCTCGCGTGCGACGCTCAATCGGCGTTGAATAACTTCTTCAGCATCCGCATTGCGCTTTCGCAGGCGGACTTCCAGCTCCTCAATACTGCGCGGTGTTAAAAATACCGTTACCAACGCTACGCTCAATTCATCATCCTGCGCGGCGCGATCGCAGATCGCGGCCACCCCCTGCACATCCACACTCAGGAATACGTCTTTGCCAGAGCGCAGTTTTTCCAACACTTCAGATTTCAGCGTCCCGTAGCTGTGACCATACACGGTGGCGTGTTCCAGAAAATGACCGGCTTGAACCCGCTTCAGAAACGTTTCCGCATCGAGAAAGAAATAATCGATGCCATCCCTTTCGCCAGGACGAGGAGGACGGGTTGTGCAGGTTATGGCTCGTGTGATGTTCGCATTGTTATCAAGCAACTGATGGCAGAGCGTTGTTTTGCCACCCCCGGATGGGGCGGAGATGACGAGGAGTAGTGGCGCGGGACTCATGCTATGAATAACTATTCAACGTTCTGCACCTGTTCGCGAAATCTTTCCAACTCGGCTTTTAAAATCACAATTTCGCGGGAAATCAGCGCGTCATTCGCCTTCGAACCGATGGTGTTTACTTCGCGGTTCATTTCCTGGGCGAGAAAGTCGAGGGTGCGCCCGACGGGTTCTTTGGTCTTTAAACAATCATTAAACTGTTGGAAATGACTTTGCAGCCTGGTCAATTCCTCCGAAATATCCGAGCGATCCGCAAAGTAAACCACTTCCTTGATCAACCGCTCGTCATCAATGGATGGCAAATCCAAGCCGGAATTTTTTATACGCTGGCGAAGTTGCTCCCGGTAACGCTTCTGCACTTCCGGGGCATGCTTCAGAATTTTGCGTGACGATTTCTGAATGGACTGGATCCGGGCGATCAGATCCTTCTCCAGATGATCCCCTTCCCGTTCTCGCATTTTCAGGAGTTGTCCCAGGGCTGCTTTCAGCGCCTTTGCCACGACCGGCCACAAGTCCTCCGCCTCATCAATTTCATTTGCGCTGTGGAGAACTCCAGGTGATCGGAGCAGAAGGTCCAGGCTGACCGTGTCGGCAAGCTTCAACTCGTTCGCAAGCTTTTGAAATTCTTTGGCGTAAACTTTGGCCAATCCAACATTCACGCGCACCTGGCCGGCTGCCGCTTTTTCCGCGGAATGAATGGAAACGCGCACTGTCAAACGCCCGCGTGAGACGACCTTGTTGACTTCATCGCGAACCTGCGCTTCGAGCACTTCCAGTTCGCGCGGGAGATTAACCGTGATCTCACTTTGCTTACGGTTAACAGAACTGACCTCGATCGTAACTTTAAAACCTTGTTGGGCACATTCTCCGCGCCCGTAACCCGTCATTGATTTCATCTGCGCGGAATATGATGAAACTTCCCGCATGAGGCGAATACTTTTTCAATTTCGCACGGAAGAAGGGGCCACCTGCTTTGAGATTAACTCATCTGCGATCTTCTCTGCGACGGCGGCATGACCTGGTGCGTGCAGGTGAATTCGATCCTGATAATAGAATGATTGGTAATCCAGGTGCTGGAGCATTTCGCGTTGCGATAGATGGAAAACACCGTCCCCGGCGAGCAGTGCCACCATCTCATCGAGGCCGCCATCGTTCAGGTAAGGTTTGCCAGCGTCGTCATAATCCAGGCTCGCACGGGTGAGGAGAAGAATCGGAACACCTGCCTGCCTCGCGAGCTGGATGCTTTCGATGGTGCACTTGCGGACAAGTTCATTCCATTCACGTTGCATCGCTTCGTCGCTAGCTGCGACGATTTGGGCATCCACATCGTTGATTTCATTTTGCTGCCTGATTTCCTGCGGCAACCATTTCCAAAAAACCTGCTCCGTCTTCGCCTCATACAACCGGCGCACCAACAAGCTTTTCATCAACCAGTTCTTCGGATGCCAACTCTTAAACTCCTGGCTGCGCCGAAATTCCCGCTCATCGTGATATTCAGTCCAGTTGTTCACGTGAAGGATGATCAGGCTCGGTTGGTAGTTCAGCGCCTGACGCAGCACGATCAATCGGCGACGAGCCCCGTAACCAGCGACACCGAGATTGAAGCTCTCCGCCTTGATCCCCCTGCCCTTCAACTCTTCTCCCAACTGGAACGGATACGATTCCTGCAAACTTGGTCCCCTTGGAACGGAATCGCCCACTGTAAAAATTCGGAGCACCCCTTCCGGACGTTGGGCGCTGAAACTCTGCGGATGGAAACGTCTTCCACCGGTGCGCAACAGTTCGACGGTTCCGTTCTTAGTTCCCCGGAAGCCAGTGGTCGGATGGAATCCATATTCGAAACGTCCTTCCATGTTCTTCGCAAAAAAGATTCGAAGCACCAGTTCAAATAAAATCAGCAGCGTGAGAGCCAGGACAAATGGATTGCGAAAAACTCTCTTCATCAGAACTGGAAATAAATGAATTCCGCATCGCTCACCGCAGAAGTGGCGACCAACAAAAACAAAATTAGATAACCTGCTTCACGAACAACCCACGGAAAATGGGTAAACTCAATCTCGTCACGCGATTTGGCGGTGGCCCATTGCAATAAAAGCAGCGGCACAATATGAATCAGCAACCATCCTCCCGGCTTGATCCAATCCACGTAGCCAGAGGTTTCCCAGTTCCCAAAAGCCTGAAGCCAGTGTGTGAAGTGCCCGATTCCGGGGCTGCGGAACAGCGCCCAGCCAAACAGCGTGAATAGAAACATAACGGCCACACTGACTGGCATCCGCCAACCGTAATCTTCAGTCTCCAACCGTTTCAAGCCCGGGCTCAGGCGATAAAGACATAACAGCAAACCATGAAACGCTCCCCATAGTACAAAGGTCCAGGCAGCCCCGTGCCACAAACCAGCCAGCAACATTGCGATCAACAAATTGCGCATCGTCAGCCACTTTCCACCTCTGTTTCCACCGAGCGGAATGTAAATGTAATCGCGAATCCAGGTGGACAGGGTGATGTGCCAGCGTTGCCAGAAATCAGATGGTCCCCGCGCCATGTAGGGAAAAAAGAAATTGCGGCTAAGCTGAATTCCAAACAACCGCGCCGAACCACGCGCAATATCAGTGTAACCCGAAAAATCGCCGTAGATCTGAAAGGCAAACGCCAGGACACCAAGAGTCGCCCACCAACCATTCAATGTCGTTTCCGGATCAAATGCATAGTTCGCCAGCAACGCGCAATTATCGGCGACAAAAACTTTTTTAAAGAGTCCGATCAGAATCAACCGCAAACCGCGACTGAAGTTCTCCCCCAGCCATGCGGCGGGACGTTGAAACTGCGGCAGCAATTCGTTAGGCCGTTCAATCGGCCCGGCGACGAGTTGAGGAAAGAAAGCAAGGTAGGCGGCATAAAGTGGGAAATCACGCGGCGGCTCCGCTTCCCCGCGATACACGTCCACCGCGTAGGCAATCGATTGGAAAGTGTAAAACGAAATACCGACCGGCAGAATGACATTCAGCAGCGTCCAACCGGGTTGCCACCCGAAGTTGCCAAGCAGTTCCGCGAGGGATCCGGCAAAGAAATTGAAATATTTGAAAAAGAACAGTATCCCGAGATGGGTAACTATCGCACCAAGAAGAAAGGCGCGGCGACGTTGCCCAGCTTGCAATCGCCACATTGCCGAGTAAACCAACGCAAAGAGGAAAGGAAAGGCGGCAGCAATCCCCAGAGCCCAATTGTCCACCGTTGTCGTTCCAGAAAACAACCTGAACCCAGCCAACCAGGCAAACGGGAGGGCCGCGTTGAGAATCAGTTTGCCCAGTGATTGTCGATGCCCGGCGATAGCCAATCCGAAAAAGAAATCGAGACTTGTGGAAGCCAGCAGAAGCGCCAGGAATCTCGCATCCCACACGCCGTAGAAAAAATAACTACTCCCCAACAAAAGATAGATCCGCCCCCGCCATGGCAGCAGCCAGTAGAGGGCGAAAACGCCTGCCAAAAGGAAGGCGTATTGCCAGGAGATAAAAGACACGGCCGCCCTTCTAATTGACCGAGCCCAAACAGTCTAGAACGATTATTAAAAGTAATTTCCGAAAAGAATGGATTCAGAGAAATTATTGGCTCGCCCTCCCAACCTTCTCCCCACTGCCATTTAGTTAGCGGCAGTTAAACTTTCATATCGCGGTTGCAACCGGCGGCGCGCAAGTCAGAACTGGAGAGTCGCTGCCCTTGGCGGGCTGGAGTGACGCGCCCTACCTTTTGAATTTGCGACAGACGA
>JACDHS010000127.1 GCA_013820875.1 Verrucomicrobiota bacterium
AAAGGAATGTAGATAACTCGGAGTGAAGCGGGAGTGAGGGTTGGGATAATCGAGAGACTTGACCCGCTTCACTTCGGGTTATTTGCATTCCAGGGTTGAACGTAGCCGCGTCGGACGTCAGGGCCGGGTTCGCTGTTGGTCAGGTATTTGCGGAAAGTGTTTGCGCGCAGGTTTCTTCAGGCAACCATTTCGATATTTTGATCTCGGCAACAAGAGGGATCGGGATGGCGCAACCGATCTTTCGATCTTCCTTCGAGCAGTTTCAACGCTTTCGATTGCTCTCCAACCTTCCAGCCAGATCAAAATCCAGTGCGGGAACAAAGTCTGCCGGTTCACGATGGGTGTCGTGCCATCGCAAAGATTGAGATGACCGCGTGACAGGTTTCTCAGCACGCACAGCGGTACGTCCGGCTAGCGCCAGCGGCGCGGCATGTTTATAGATACGATGTCTGAATGGATCGCAAGCCCCAGCGGGGCGGCATGTTCGTTTTTGTAATTTCGTTCGCTGTTGGCACCGGTACGCTCGGGATCACTCATGCCGCTCCTCCGGAGTTGCATCAAAAAAGCAGTTTGTTTTTCGATGTGTACGTTCGAAATCAAATGTGGAGGAAATTGTGGCGCTCTTACAGAGCTCAGAATCCTTCGATTGCATTTACCTGGGCCTTGCTCGTCGGACTCGCGGCAGCCCAGGCTATCACATGACGGACTTTCAGTCCTGAGTCGCACCTGTTGAAGACGAGGGTGGCGCGCGACCTTTTAATCGCACCCGACAGCACGTTGGGGGCAAAATAGTTCGAACGAATGTTTTATCGGTTTCGTCTCTTGACTGTGTTGCAATTCAAAATCGTAGCGGCAGTCCTGTTGTTCATGGCGAATACTGTTCCCGCACAGGAGGTTCGACAGGTCATTGATGTGGCCGAGGTTTGGTCCGGTCATCCGGTCGGTTTTCACCTGTTAAGCCGCAGCAATTATCAATATGTGGCCTTTTACGACGCTGAACGGCAGATGACCGTCGGAATGCGTCCGTTGACTTCAACCAATTGGACACTTACCCGTTTACCCGAGAAGATCGGTTGGGATAGCCATAACTACATCACGTTCGTAATGGATCGCGAGGGTTACATTCATCTCAGCGGCAACATGCATGGAAGTCCTATGACTTATTTTCGGTCGGAGAAACCTTTGGACATCACCACGCTCAAACGCGCACCGATGGTTGGCGAAGAGGAAATCAAAACGACTTACCCGAAATTCTTCAACGGTCCGGCTGGAGAATTCCTGTTTACGTATCGAAGCGGTGGCAGCGGCAACGGCATTCAGATTTATAACATTTACGATCCAAAGACCCGCGCATGGAAACGTCTCCTGCAACAACCATTGATCGATGGTGAAGGCCAGAAAAGCGCCTATCCACAGGGACCATCGGTGGGGCCTGACGGCTTTTTTCACATGATCTGGATCTGGCGCGAAACCCCGGATTGCGCGACGTCTCACTACATCTGCTACGCAAAAAGTCGTGATCTAATTTCCTGGGAAACGAGCACGGGAAAGAAGCTGCAACTGCCGATCACATTCAAAACAGGAGAAGTGGTGGATCCGGTTCCAATCAAGGGAGGCGCAATCAACGGAAATGTGCATCTAGGGTTTGACTCCGCGAAGCGACCGATCATTTCGTATCACAAGTTTGACAAGGACGGCTTAACCCAGGCTTACAACGCGCGATTGGAAGAAGGACACTGGAAAATCTACCAGGCAAGTGACTGGGATTATCGCTGGGAATTCGGTGGAGGCGGTTCGATTGTTTTTGAAGTCCGAATTGGAGCGGTGACAAAGCGCAGTGATGGCAAACTCACGCAAACGGTGGTGCATCCGAAGAATGGTTCAGGAACATGGCTCCTGGATGACAAAACGTTGAAGTTTACCGAAAAAGTGCAGGTGAAATCGCGTGTGCCGGCATCGCTGGGCAAGGTGACGTCATCCTTCCCCGGCATACAGGTGAGGCAACAGACAGACCGAGGAAATTCAAGGTATGTGATGCGTTGGGAAACATTGCCTGCAAATCGCGACCGGCCACGGCAAGGAGATTTGCCGGAGCCGAGCCTGCTAAAAATCTATGAGATCGCACCGAGCGGTGAATAGCCGGGTAGGAAGGCACGGAGCAATTGCCAAAAGAATTCCTTGGAAAACACGCTGTCGCCATTTCCCTTTACCGATGCATTCGAGGCGGGATTGCCTGACCGGTTATCCAATGGCTGATCGGCTGGGAGTTTCCACAGTCCATACATTGCGTCAGATCGAATTGGGAGGCGCAGCGTGGACAAAATGATTGGGACGCAAAAGTGTCGAAGGGCTGGCGACAATTTCCGCATAGCCAGAATTCACCTGCGGGCGGGGATGTTCGGCAACTGGGGCACGCGTAACCGGAATGTCTCGGCAATCGTTCCACCTGCATCAGAGCGCGTGCCTGTTGAAACCCTCTCCAACAGTTCATCACAATGAACACCACCATGATCCAAATCCAAATGGATCTGAAAGAAATGTAGCCGTTCGAATAGGCAAAAAGAAGCAGCCCAGCGATACCAGCAAACCCCATAATCGTGGTGATCAGCAGGCTCCGGGCACGGCCAAGTGGAAACCAAAGCAGCGAACGGAGAATTTGTCCGCCATCCAGAGGATAGATCGGGAGCAAATTAAATATGAGCAGAACCAGGTTGATCAGCGAAATCGTGCGAATCAGTTCGTAGAGGTTGGGCATCGCCGATCCCCATGAACCCGCCGCCCAGGAAAGAGCCGCAAGGATCGGGATCAGCACGACATTCACCAGGGGGCCTGCGGCGATACTCCACAATGTGGGTCCGGGACGCGGGGGTGGCGCGACGTAAGCCACACCGCCCAAGGGCCAAAGAACAATTTGATTCGCCTGACCTCCCACCTGCCGACACGCCAGCGAGTGCCCGAATTCGTGCATCAACACGATTCCAAACAGCGCCAGGTATTCGAGGATGTTCCAGATAAACGAGGAATACACGGAATTCCGCCCGCTCACCAGATAGGCGGCAACCAGGAACCAGGACCAATGTAGAAAAACATCGATTCCAGCGAAGCGAAATAGTTTAAAGGAACCATCCTTAGTCGGCATCATGCGCGAAGAGATGTAACACAGGAGTAAGGCGGCGACAAATAGTCCGCAGCACAGGCTTATCCTGAATCGGGCAGTTCAAAACCACTAATTGAGGAGAATTGCGGGGAAGACAGGGCATTTTGAATCGAATCCGCTTAAAACCTTGGCCAGAGGCGTACCCAAACGCGTTGGGGCGATTCGATCAGAATTTCTCGAAGCAACTGTTCGAAACTGGCAGCTTCCGGCTCGTGCAGGCGACGCGACAAAACGATCGTCAGCACAAAACAAATTGCCATCACAAGGAAAACAATCGTGTAGCGGGACCACTCGATTCCCATCCAGCTCCCCGAGACCGGCCGAAAGAAATCGATAAACAGTCCCCAAACGATTGGCGAGATGCCCAGGGTCAGATTGGCAACCACGGAGTAGAGCGCGAAAAAATGATTTCGCCCCATCTGCGGGATAATCGCCATGGCGAGACGCGTATTCGCCATCCCAACCAATGCGGCCGCCAATCCTGTCAGGAATTGCAGGAAACAAATCAGCGCCAAATCGGGATGCAAGAGCCGCGATGCCATTCCAAACCAGCCCCCCAGGATGACGATATACGTGAAAAATGAAAAAATAAGAATCGGTTTGCTCCCGAGCCGATCGAGTCGCGGCCCCAGGAACCACAAACTGCACAACCCGCCAATGAATGCAGTGGATGTCAGCAGAAGAATCGTTCCTTCCGGCAGATTCGTTTCCACCTTCATAAAAGCGACGGTAAACGTGGTAATGCCACCCGAAGCGAATGCCCATCCCACAATCATCCTCAACAGTTTACGGAACGGCGAATAATTGGCGATCTCCCGCCACGGCACACGGGTGGTGGAAGTGCGCCCCTGCTCCGGTGTTTCCGCTTCAGGAATGCGCTTCAGGAAAATGAGACTCACCGCGCCGGCCACAGCGCTGAAGGCAAACAGAATTGAAAACTGCCAGGCAGCCGGGCTTCTCCCGAGGCATAACGCGGCAAAAATGATTGTCACAAAACTTCCGCAGTTCACCCAGGCAGCATCAATCGTCAGAAAACGTCCACGAACCGGAGGGGGCACCAGCGACGAAATCCACGGAAGCCAGGCGCAGCTCGATATTCCTCGCGACAAGTTGAATCCGAACAGAAACAGGAGGATCAACGAAAGGCGCGCTGTAGCATCCACAAACGACGACAATAACGGAACCAGGGCCATGCAAAAGATGAACAACACCCGGATCCCCCACCCCGCATAGACGAACCGTTTGTAGCCGACTCTCGGAATGTAGCTGGCCGCCGGAATTTGAAAGATCACCAGCAACGGCATCATGGCGGCGACAATTCCCAACACGGTGGCGCTCGCCCCCAGACTCTTGGCATAGAGAATCATCGGGCTGCTGAGAACAATTTGGTAGGAAAGCGCGTTGAAGCCGGCAAACCAGAAAGCATTGTGGAGTCCACGCGGAAACTCTGCCGATTGTTGAATTACAGTTTGACCGCTGGCCTCTTCTAATTTCATTAGGACGACGCAACTGTAGCTCACATTCTCTCAAACGGAACCTTGAACTTTTTCCGCCGAAAACGATCAGGGCTGAAGGGAGCCAGTTACGCGCTGCATTGCGAACCTGGCGCGAAGGGCATGGCGCACACATCCGCTGAGCGCTTGAGGATTTACAAACGGAGCCGCCGCCAGCGTTGCTTTCCAGCTTGCTGCAAGGGCTTCATCGAATGCCTTCCGCTCTTCCCAGCACCAGGCAATGTGCTCATACAGTTCTGAAATCCTGCGATCGATTCTGGTGGCATATTGTTTTCCCACCTGTTGTTTGACGCAGCGCAAGACATCGATCATTTGCTCGGACTTGCGATGAGGAGGCAACTGTGACCACACACCTGCTGGGTGAATTCGATACGCGGAAAGTTGTTCCGGCAACAAGATGACTTTTCCGCGCTGTGCGAGGAGCAGAAACATCGGCCAATCCAGCATTTTCAAATCTGCGCACCAACTTGGAATCAAGGGCAAGGCATCCCGACGGAAAACCGCCGAACAGGTTGGCACCCAGTTCTCTTTAAGAAAATCTTCAAACACCAGGTCCGATTCAGGAATCTGCGGGAATACAGCGCCTGTCCACTGGCCATCCTCCAGCAACCTGGCTTGATGAAAACAAAGAACGGACTTTCGATCCGATTCCAAATGCTGAACCTGGGTTTGGAGCTTTTCCGGAGAGATCCAGAAATCGTCTCCTTCCAAAAACGCAATGTATTCACCCTTTGCACGATAAAAGATCTGCGCCAGGTTGTGATACATCCCGCGATTGCGCTTAGCTGCGAAGAGTGAGATGCCTGGATATTGCTGTTGCAAGCAGCGGACAACATCCGCCGTTCCATCAGTGGAACAATCGTCAGCAATCAGCAACTCGAATTCGAAAGTTGTGTCCTGCCGGAAAACGCTTTGGATCGCCTGCGCGATGTAACGCGCATGATTGTAAGTCAGCATCAAGACGCTGACTTTCGGACGCCGTTCCACTCCCCTTGCAGTTGCGTTGATAGTTTTCATGCTACCAGGGCGAGTTTCTTCCGCGGACAATCGGTTAACCGTTCCGAGATTTCCAAAGCGTGTTGCAGGCAAAATTTCAGGAGAGCGCAAATGTCTGTAACAGCGTCCGCTCCGGTGGCCGTGCCACTGGGCAAAGACATTACCTGCCGACACAGACGTTCGGTATTGGGCAGCAACAGAGCGGCATTCGGATAATAGGAACGGTAGGGTTCCATGCGGTGGCAGCCCGGATGAAAGTAGCGGCGCGCCATGACGTTTTCCGCCGACATCACTTCTATTAAAGTATCTCGTGAGATGCCTGCCACCGATTCGTCCACTTCCAGCACGATGTATTGGAAATTGGATTGTTCCTCTTCGTTGTGAGAAACGAGACGGATCCCCGGCAGTTTCTTTATAAACCGCCAATACAATTCGTAGTTACTACGATTAATGCGGATAAACGCCGGCAGGCTTTCAAGATTGGTTAACCCCATCGCCGCGGACACCTCGTTCATCTTTCCATTAGTGCCGAGATAAACCACATTATCCACCCCCTCAAACCCGAAGTTGCGCATTAAACGAAGGCGATGGGCCAGTTCATCTTCATTGGTCATTATTGCACCGCCCTCCGAGGTATTAAAAAACTTGGTGGCATGAAAGCTGAAGATTTCCGCCCGTCCAAAGCCACCGATCATTTTCCCCCGATGCGAACAGCCAAAAGCATGAGCTGCATCGAACAACAACTTTAGCTTGCGACGATGGGCGATCTCGGCAAGTGCTTCGACATCGCAAGCCCTTCCCCAGAGATGGACACCAATGATGCCGGTGGTGCGGGGTGTGATGAGTTGTTCAATACGTTTAGGGTCAATGGTGTGCGTCAGCGGATCCACATCACAGAAAACCGGCGTAATCTCCTGCCATTGCAAAGCATGCGCTGTGGCAATAAACGTAAACGAGGGAAGGATAACTTCTCCCGTGAGACCAAGGGCGCGGATGGCAAGTTCAAGTGCCACTGTCGCATTGCAAGTTATGACACAATGTTTAACTCCCGTGTAGGCCGCGAGCTTCTCTTCGAGCTCCTGCACGCAAGGCCCATTATTGCTCAACCATCGTCGTTCTAGAACTTCATGGAAACGCCTGAACATTGCCTGTTCATCGCCGATGTTGGGGCAACCCACGTGAAGCTTATTGCTGAAGCAAGGCTCGCCCCCGAAGACCGCCAGGTCATTGGTCGCAATTTTGTTTCTCATTTCACCCCTTCCTCTTGGGCAAGCGTTGTGAATGGCCAGACTTTTAGAACCTTCGTTTGGCTTGGAACCGCAACCACCTCCCCGTGTTTGAGCGGATTTTCAAAGACAGCCAACCACTCCAGTGCAGCACACTGCGCCAGGCAGGCTGGAACAGACCGAAAACGATTCCACGCGAGATTCAATTTCCTGAGCTTTCGTAGTTTCGCGAATGAATCCGGCAGGCGAACAAGTTGATTTTGGTAGAGCGACAACTCTTCAAGATTTTCGAGATCTCCAAAATTCTTCGGCAAGCTCTCCAGGTTGTTTTGAAACAGCCGGATCATGCGCAATTTCCGCAACGTCAACAAAGAATCCGGCAAAGTGCGAAGCCCCGGGCAACCGCAGTCGCTGAAAAACTCCAGGTTGGTCAGGTACGCGATCTCGTCCTTGATCTCGCGGACGTTCCAGAGGGTTAGCGTGACGAGTGATCGAAATTCATAGATGAACTGAGGGAGGCGATGGAGATTCAAGTAGTGCAGGTTGAGATGTTTCAGTTGTCTCAACCCCGCGAGGTTCTCGACCGACTTGATCCGAATATTCTTATGCAACGTAAAGTATTCCAACCCCTGCAACTCAGACACAAACTCAGGCACGGTCGTGATGTAATTGTTTCCGAGGTGGAGATATTTCAGGCGTTTCAGTCCACGCAATTGTGGAGGAATGATACCCAAAGTATTGGAGCCCAGGTTAAGTTCTTCCAGCTTTGTAAGATCTGCGAAAGCTTCCGGCAATCGCCCCAGGTGGTTGCGCCGAAGATTCAATTTCTTCAACCCATCCAACTGGCAAACAAGGGCCAGTATCTCATCTTTGTCATTCTGCGAATGATGCCGAATCAAGCCGCTCCAGATGTGCTCACCTGATGTAAGATCAAGTGCGACGCAGCGCTCCCGGTCCATCTCAAATCGAAACGGGCGCCCTACCCTCCTCCGGATCTTTTCAAGCGTTGCAAAATCTGAAGTGCTCATTGATTTGTCCCTTTAAGTAATCCACCCAGTTCAAAAGATGCTCCCGGTTCGTTCTCGGAAATGAATCCAGGGAGAGCGGTTCACACAGTTCACAGCCATTCCATTGGAGCAGATGCTTCCGGAGAATTCGCATCGCCCCAAATGAAAAATCTTCATAGCCGTAGTAACTGCCCAACTCGCATATCGCGAAATGTTTGCCGGCAAGACTCAATTCGCACCTGAGAAGGAACTCCTCCATGTCAGACTGCAGTTCCTCATCGCCATAGGTCGGCGAAAAGAAAATGAACAAGTCATAATCAACCAATTCCGAGGAAGAGCCGATCAGGCGAACATCAAAGACATCCACCGGCATATTCAAATGCTGAACAGTCTCAGCGACTACTTTGGACGTCTTGCCGTGAGATGAGCCGTATAGAATCGCAATTTTCATCAGCGTTTTTTGCAAATGGAAAAGATGGAACCGCAAAAATCGGGGTATTCCATTCCCAGGGAATAGAGCGCTTCCAAATGATCGTTCTTCAGCGTTCCATCTGAGATCAATTGATCCAATTGGAAGTCAGCCAGAATTTTAAATTGAAGACCGCCCTGGCTAATTGTTTCGAAACCTGCCGACTGCAAATCCCGGTTGAGGCTAACGCGATCATACACGCGGCGATGCCCATGGCTGTGATCGTTTTTCGTCAACTCCTTCAGGTTGTTGAGCAATCCCATGTGCAAAGCCATCTGACGGGAAAAAGCGCGCGCATTGGGAACAATGACAAATAGAAGACCACCTGGTTTCAAAGAGGAGCGGGCAACCTGCAGAACCTCTATTGGATCGAGCACATGCTCCAAAATGTAGCTCGCAAAGACGTGATCGTATTCTTTGCTTGGAACGAATTCTTCAAACAGCGAGCAGATAAAATTTACATTCGAGAAACCACGCGCGCTGGCTTGTTGGACAAACTTGCCCGACCCATCCACAACGTCCAGGTGATCCACCAGGCCGGAAATCATCTCGGTCATGAAACCATCCGAGCAACCCATCTCCAGCGCCTCACCGCCGCTCACGTGCGGCGCAAAGGTTCGCATGGTGAGTTGTTGCATGAAGCGCATTTGCGGTGAAATTTCGGTCCGATACGTATGATAGACCGTCTCAAGGAAAGCTTTTTCCTTTATCAGTTCACATTCTGTCGCAGGGTTCATTTCACTCCTTGTTGACTGGTTGACCTTGTTGTTTGCAGAACTCCCCCTTGCGATAGGCCGGAAAATACGGGGTCGGAAGGATATTTCTTTCCCGAACGATATCGGCGTAAGCCTCCGGGTTTAAAATGCGACCGCAGAAATACGCAATTCGCGTCTCATTCGACCACCCCGACTTGAAGCGAGCTAGTCCATCGTCAGGGGTGTTCGCCATTCCTGCGCCAGCCCCGAGAGTCATCCAGCTAAAACCTTGAGTCCTGAAGAAATCTATGGCTGCAGAGAAGAGCCCGGAAGAGGCGTTCATCCGGTAGCCATCCGCGCTGTAAGCTCCCAGGTGATAATAAACAGTTTCGTTCTGAACCAGGAAGAGAAGCATCCCGACGGTGACGCCATCGTGAACAGCCCGCAGAGCAATCATACCCGGAATTTTTAGCTGCCTGGTAAATGAACAGTATGAAAAGCGCCTGATGTCGCCGATTCGATGGCGCTGCACCAATTGGTCGTAAAGGGTTATCCATTCCTGCAACCACAAACTCGGGTTCCTGCTGAGTTCGACGTCAAGCTGTCCCGCCGCCTTTCGTGCATTGCGCAGATGGTGCGAACAAACTGTCAGCGGACGATTGAAGTTGACGACAAAATGTTTTTTGAACGGAAGAACAACATCGGGAAAGTATTCGCGCAGGGAAGATTCATTATAGTGCCCGAAGGGATCCAGCACGGCGGAAAAGCTGACCAACTTCCTGCCGATGGACCGCAAATCTTCTGGTAATTTATTCCATCGTTCACATGTGAAAAGTGGATAAGCTCCCATTCCGTCCACGTAACCTGTTTCGGAGATGCGGCGCTGCAAGTAATTGCCGCCGGACCGAGGCAACTCGGCTGGAATGCCAAACTCGTTCAATGACTGACAATAAAGCGGATGGCCGTAGCCCAACGATAGATATCCCATATTGCTCCCTTCCTTTCACCCGGAAATGCCGGCGTGATTTCGCTTATTGTGCAGAATTAAAAAATTCTGTCTGTCAGGCGAAATAAACAAAGAAGCATCGGGGCCACGACGTAAATCGTCCTCAGAAGCGAAAGGAATGGATTCTCATCAGAGGCTAAAAAGGAAACTGCTCGTCCTCTATGATTGATGAAGAAAGAGCCGAATCTCGCTCCAAATTCTGTTCCCTGATGTGGTTTGGAACCTCGTCCGGATGATTCGATGCCTTTTTGCCAAATCGCTTTTCATGCAACTCGCGAATCCAAAGTTTCACTGGCAGTTTCCATCGTTGGCTAGGAGTGGGAACGTTTTTCAACAGGCTTTTGGGCGACATTCCAAGTTCCTTTGCCATGCGAATATCTTCCATGTTTAACCGGCAAACGTCTTTCGCTTTTACCCATTTTGCATCGTGCTTCGGCTTCTTTTTCACCTTGTTGATTTCTATCGCACGAATCCACAGTCAGCCAACTCATTTTCTAAATCCGCGCGCTTTCGCCGTCCGATGACAACCAATACCTTCTCCAACGATATCTTTATATGAATGTGCAAATTTCATCACTTGGCGATTGGCTTGCTGTCCGCTTAACTGCAAAAAAGTGAATTTGTTGCTGTCCTCCATTCAGAACGCCGGTTTAGCCCAACCATGGTTCTTCGTGGCTTTATTCCTGGCCGCTTCGTTTCTAATGATCTGGCGCCTGGAAGCGATGTCGAGTCGCGGGATGGAAGGAACTGTCCTGGGCACGTTGGTCATGCCCTATTGCTCCGGCCTTGGAAATCTTGTCTTCGCCTACATATTGGCGACCCGCGGCGGTTCAGGTTCCGACGTCATGATCAATTCTCTCGTCAACAACGTGACCAATCTCACATTGCTCATAGGCTTGCCCGCTTTGATCTGGGGCATGGCCATCATTCCGCAAAAAACTGGTAAAAAGAAAAAAGGCAACGACCAGGCGCCCCGTTTGAACCGTCTATCGTTGTTGCTGACGTTGTTGGCGGTTTTATTTTTCACCGGAGCAACCTGGGCGCTGGCGCGGGATGGCGAACTTGATTTTGCGGATGGACTCGTATTAGTGGGGCTATTTGCTTTCTGGCAGTGCATCCATGTCTTTGAAGTCTTAAAGAACAATGTCCGCCAAAAACAGTCGCTCGGCGCAATGATTGTCCTGGATCTCGCACTGCTGGCAGTTGGAGCGTATGCCGTTTATGTCAGCACCGATTGGCTGGTTTCATGGATAGAGAATAGTCGAAGCGGCTTTTTCAGCGCAAAACATCTTGGATGGCTGAGCGGATGGTTGATGGTGCTGCCCAATGCCATGCTGGCGCTTTATTACGGATGGAGAAAGCAACCCGAGGTAATCTACAGTTCCCAGGCGGGCGACGGCCACATCTGCATTCCATTGTGCATTGGCCTGTTTGCGTTAATAAAACCAATTTCAATACCGCACTTCTTCGAAGCAGGTGTTTTCATCCTGGGCGGCGCTGCGATCGTCCATATTTTATTCGTCACCTTCTTCGGGCAACTGCCGCGAGCCATGGGACTCCTGTTTATCGGCGCTTACGGAGTTTTTCTCTATAAAGGTCTCCTGAGCTAATCAGGTCGTCAGCGGGTCTTGTCGAAATTTATCAGTCAGTTCAGCAAAAGGCACTTGCGCCATGACCCAGTTGGGGTCTTTGGTGATGGTGCTCATCGAAAGATTGGTGCTGTTGCAGATCAGGAACAGATCATCGCCCGTCATGATAAAAGCATCGCAATGGGTGCCCGCTGCCTCACGCGCAAACTCAAAATCTCCGACGTGATACTTGTTCCTGCGCAATTCCACGCGCAACGTTTTCACATCGTTTACGAAATTCTGTTTGAAATGTTCCCGGCGTGGCCCTGAGTAGGCGAGGATCGTTTCTTTTTCCCCGGAAAAGGAAAGAATAACCCACTCATCAAAAACAACCTTCCCATAAAGGGAATTCATATTGTCGAAAGATTCTTTGGTGACTTTGACCGCCTGTTCGAGATTCATACTCCGCGGTGAAGAAAGCAGCTTTGATACCGCGAAACAAGTCACCATTCACTAATTGCCACCATCCGCAGTGCAATCACGTCTGAAGATTGGATTCCATCCAGAATTGACGCAGTTGTTTTGGCAGCACAGCCATGATTTTCTCAATCTCGCCACCGGGAACATGATCTGCCAGCAATGAGAACACCGCACGGACGATGCCTTCGGCGTCCACTTCTGCATCTTTCGGAAATTGTTCCGCCACAGCCGCAAGAAAACTTTCCGCTGAATGGTCTCTGGTTGGCTTGGCACTCATGCGCCAACCCTCCAGAAAGAATCCGCGCACCAACATCGGCAATTGGGATGAAAGATGCATTACTTCGGCTGGAGGCAGATGATCACGCAGTTGGTGCATAACCGCTCGCAAAGCATGGTAGGCTTTTTGACGATTGTCCCACTGCATATCCTCCATCAGCTCGCTTAGCCAGAGGTTGGTCTTTTGTATCGTAGTATCGAAAACTGGTAATCCGGTCATGCTCATAGAAACGTCTCCTTAATTCTCTTTCCAATCGTCCAGAAAGAGATGCTTTTCAATAAGGGAAACTTTGAAACGGTCCACGAGCTTAGGCTGGCACCCGTTTTGAGATCGTTTAGTGAATACTGCAAAATATTGACGCTGCTTTGCTGCTCCTTGATATTCCCCGCCAATCGCCGCTCTCGGCGACCCGCAAATTCGAAATTATCTAAATTGAAATGAACATCGACTCTCTCTACTCGGAACTGACTCTGGATACCAAAGCTAAAATGGTGATGATCGTGCTCGATGGCATCGGAGATATTGCCACACGCGAACAAAAGTATCTCACGCCCCTTGAAGCAGCCAAAACACCCAATCTCGATGCTCTCGCCAAAGATTCCGCCCAGGGCCGCATGATTCCTGTCGCTCCCGGCATCACTCCCGGCAGCGGTCCAGGCCATCTCGGTTTGTTTGGATATGATCCCCTTGAGTTTCAAGTCGGCCGCGGTGTGATCGAGGCACTTGGACTCGGCATTGAATTAAAAGCGGGCGACGTCGCGGCTCGCGCCAACTTCTGCACGTTGGATCCGAAAGGCATCGTCACTGATCGCCGCGCTGGACGCATCGAAACGGAAGTCTGCGAAGAACTTTGCGCTCTTCTCTCCAGGAAAATCAAAAAGATTGGTGACGCAGAAATTATCATCAAGCCAGGCAAGGGCCATCGCTTCGTTGTTATTTTCCGTGGTAAAGGCATGGAAGGCCCATTGACCGATGCCGATCCGCATCGCGAAGGATTTCCGGTTCCAAAGGTTGAAGCAGTCAACGTCAAATCCGCGAAAGCGAAGAAAGCCGCCAAGCTCATCGCCGATTTCTACAAGGCAGCGTTGCCGATTATTAAAGATCGCAAGCCGGCCAATGGCTTTCTCATGCGCGGCATTGCGCATCAACCAGCTATTCCTCTTTTTGTCGATCGTTACAAATTGAAACCAGCCTGCATCGCAGTTTACCCAATGTACAAAGGCCTTGCGCAGTTGGTTGGGATGAAAAAAATCGAAGGACCGCAGACCATTGCCGAACAATTCGAGTGTTACCTCACTGAACACGCGAACTACGATTTCTTTTTCATCCATTACAAATACACCGACATGCACGGCGAAGACGGAAACTTCAATGCGAAGAAAAAAGCGATCGAAGATTTTGATGCCGCGCTGCCAATCCTGCTGAAAAAGAAGCCGGATGTGATCGTTGTCACCGGGGATCACTCAACACCGTGCTCAATGAAAGGTCATTCATGGCATCCTCAACCAGTGCTGTTGCATTCCGCAACGTCCGGCTCAGATAAACTCAAACGCTTCACTGAAACAGGCGCAAACAGCGGCTCTCTCAGTGTGTTTGATTCAAAATTTCTGATTCGCTTGATGCAGGCGAACGCAAAGATGTTCGACAAGTTCGGCGCTTAAGCGGAAATCTTCGGGCAGTAAAGAAAAAATTATTCACAAAATTCTAGTCATATAAAAAAAATATGGTTAAAAGAATACGCGTGAACCAAAACCCATCAAATCGGATTGGAGGTGAAAGCAATGGCCGCTAAAAAGAAAGCCGCTGCTAAGAAAGCAGCTCCAAAGAAAGCTGTAGCTAAGAAAAAGAAATAATCACTCCAATCGTGTTATTTCGGGATGGGAAATCTAATTTCCCATCCTTTTTTTTTATTCTATCTTCCCTCCGCATGGCAAAACTCGTATTCGACATTGAAACCACCCCGCTGTCCGTCGATATGTTCGATGAATCGCAGCAGGAATATCTATTTCGCGACCTGCAAAAGATTCCCGAGGAAGCAGCACGCGAAATTCGCCGCACTGAAATACAACGGCAATTCGCTCTTTGGCCCTTCACTGCACAGGTCGTCTGTGTTGCCATGGTAAATGCGGAAAGCTGCCGTGGACAGGTACTCTTCATAGCCGATGACTTCGAAGCAAACGCCGGTGAAGCGCGTGGCGTCGAGTTTGTTCCCTGCGCTGACGAAGTCGAATTACTCACCGCGTTCTGGGATGTCGCGCAACATTATGACTCCATCATCACCTTTAACGGACGCAGTTTCGACGTGCCCTTCATGTATCTTCGCTCCGCGTTGTTAAATGTTCCGATCACGCGCAAGAATTGGCTCGGCTACCGTTTCCAGACTGATCCGCACTGTGATCTCGCGGAACAACTTACTTTTTACAACGTCAGCGGACGCGACGGCGCGGCGCGGCGTTTCAATCTCGATTTTTACTGCCGCGCATTCGGCATCGAATCTCCCAAGAGCCATGGCATCACCGGAATGGATGTCGGCAACCTCCTCCAGGAAGGCCGCTACCGTGATATCGCCGAGTATTGCCTGCGCGATGTGCATGCGACGGTTACCCTTTACCAGATCTGGAAAGAACGGCTCGCAGGAATCAAGTAATCATGCCGCGCAACCTGCCCAGGCAACAAAGCGATCTGCTGATTTGCTTCGCGGTTAAAGAAGAAGCCAAGTTCTTCAAACCCGTGGAAACCGGCGAATTCGAAGTTTTAATTACGGGCATGGGGCGCCGCAATGCTTCCGAATCCATTCGCGCAGCATTGCCCATCGTGCAACCCACCCTGGTGTTGACCTGCGGTTTCGCGGGCGGATTAAATCCGAAATATCCACTCGGCACAGTTCTCTTCGACGAAGATTTCGACGCTGGATTGAGTGGTGAACTGACTGACCTCGGTTGCATCTCGGGAAAGTTCCATTGCGCCAAACGTGTTGCGGTCACCGCGGAGGAGAAAAATGATCTGTGGAATTCAACCGAAGCAGATGCAGTCGAAATGGAATCATCGGTAATTCGCACGATCTGTCGCGAGTTCAAGATACCGAGCGCGACGGTGCGGGTGATTCTTGATGATGCTCACCTGGACTTACCGCTCGATTTCAATGCCCTGATGACGTCCGAAGACAAAATTGATTACGCCAAATTGCTCTGGGCAGTGATGACCTCGCCGCACAAAATCCCTTCCTTGGTGGATTTCCAGCGTCAGACCGTTCTTGCCTCGCAGAAGCTCGCATCCGTTCTGCACGATGTGCTAAAGGCGCGGCTTTGTTGAGGCAATCGCGGGTGTTTCCGTCGTTCCTTTTATCTTTTCGCTCCAGGTAATCAACGCAGCTCCCATAATGATCAACCCCACCCCGGCCCAGCGCAGGCCCGTGATTTCTTCCTTCAAATAATATTTTGCCGCGAGCGTCGTCACAACAAAGCCGAGCGCGGTGAGCGGCCAAACCACACTGACATCCCGTTGCGAGAGCAGGTACATCAATGCTCCAAAGAAGATCGCTTCGAATACCACACCCAGCACCACGCGCCAATCTCGCAGTCCCAGACCGATGGAATGAATCGCCTTTGGAATCAACGTCGGCTGCACTTTCCCAATTTCCACATCCTTCAACAGTTTCCGGTCCACTTCCTTTAAACCGCTGCTCAACAACACCACACCCACGGCTTCAAGCGCCAGAGCGATAATCAGAATGATTAAAATTTTTGTCATGCTTACAAATCCTGGTAACGAATGAGCTGAATGCCGAGTTTTTGAATCGAATCTTTCACCTTCGGACTGATCAGCGCCTCAAATTCGTATTTAAATTCATCAAGAGACGGGTGCGAGTAAAGCTCTGAATCACCCGCCGGCAACTCCGGCAACAGCTTCGCGATGAATGCCTCATCCACCCGCGCATTCTGCAACAGACCAAAAACGCGTTCCGTGTGCTTGATCTTCTTTGCCGCGAGGATGGGTCGCGATTGCGCCGACAGCATCCGGTAAATGAAAGCGTGACTTGCCCGATACATCCACGAACCGGAAGCCAACCGCGCATTCAGCCAGAAATCATCATAGGTCAACCGCATGTGCCGAATCCCCCAACGCTCCGCATTGTGCATCAGGATACGAAAGATCGTCGGATGCAAATGAGTGTTGAGATGTCCATTGACATGGTCCAACACGAGTCCGGTCGCCTGGAATTTTTTGAACTGCATGTTGATCTCCTCAAACAATTCTTTCTCCAAATCACGATTGAAAAAGAAACGCATGCCTGAAGAAACCGCGTTATCGGAAAACTCCCCTGCTTCATTTGTCAGTCCGGGAATCCTGGCATGAGGCAGCGCCGACTTTCCACAAACCACCGCAAGATGTAATCCCACCCCGAGCCGCGGATTCTGTTTGGCCATTTGAACCGCTTCATTGCAGTCGGATTCATTCACCATCAGGCTCGTCGTTGTCAAAACCCCCTCACGATGCGCCCGGATCACCGCCTCATTGATGGGACGCGACCGCCCAAAGTCATCAGCATTGATGATGAGCCTGACAGGATTTTTACGAAATTCCATTGTGCAAACCGTGCAAGCGCATGCCGAATGATTTGGCATGCATGTCACGCGAACAAGTTGGTGTAATGGATGAAGCCTCGGAATGTCGATTGCGAAGTCAGGGCAATCGATAGATTGCGAGGCTGGCGCATCGTGGCGGTCCTAACGCAAAATGCTCAATGCAGTCGCAGTTCCAACCAACAGCGCCCACAGTGACGCCCTACCATGCGGGGGCGATTTATTGTGGGCCAACTGTATGAAGGTAGTTGCAACCGTACTATTCGAATTCGCAGTCAATTCGAGGTAGGGCGCATCACTCCCAGTCCGTCAGGCGGACAGTAATTCTCTAGTTCTGACTTGCGCGCCACGGTTGGAACGGCGAACTAATGGTTTTGCTATCGCTAAATGGCAGTGGACCAGCGGCCGCCCCCTGGCTTGGGCAATGCCGTCAACAAATAACCTGCGGCCTGAAGGGTCGCGATACTCCCGCATGTAAACTGAATCAATCCGAGACATTTCACATCGAAGGAAATATCCGTTTTGCGGACAGGCTCTAACTAAGAGCCTGTCTGAAAATAGGTTTATATAAGTCGGCCTGAAGAAATTAGCGTTTAATGGGGAAAATCTGGTAAGTGCTTGACATTGGCGCGGCGACAAGGCGGTTCCAAATCTCAGCGACAGCT
>JACDHS010000011.1 GCA_013820875.1 Verrucomicrobiota bacterium
GCGATCACCTGATATTAGGCGAATGACAGTCGAAAGCGGGAAAATCGGACACACCCGCCCCAAGTAAAACCAACCCTTTTCGCGGCCCTCGCTGAAAAACACGAGTTTCCGGCCAGACACTAAATAGGCAGCGTAAACGCTATGGACGTCGTCGCGATCGTCGAGGGCATTGATTGCAATCTGCATGGGTCGCTTCCACGACACCGATGTGATTGAAGAAAAGGGGAGCGATTCGGAACAAAAACCTGAGTTTGGGCGCAAAATGACAAAAAAAGGGATTTTTGACACCCAACAAACCTTGCTGAAGATCAAAAAAGCCTTTTTGCGACCCCCGCAAGGGTTGCGGACTGCCAAAAAAGCCTTTTTGGGGAGTGCGCAAAGCTTGCTGACAGTCAAAAAACCCTTTTTCGACACCCAACAAAGCTTGCTGAGGGTCAAAAAAGGCTTTTTGCGACCTCCGCAAGGTTTGCGGACAGTCAAAAAAGCAATTTTGAGGAGTGCGCAAAGGTTGCTGACAGTCAAAAAACGCTTTTTCGACACCCAACAACCTTTGCTGACTCCCCAAAATCCCTTTTTTGCCGGTGCGCAAACCCTCACGGAAGCATTAAAAACTTTAAATTGAATAAGGAAATCGGAATGCTTGCACACGAAAATACTACGCCAGCCAGTTAGAATCAGACCCGTGTGCCCTCGGGCACAGCAAGGTTGAGCCATGAAATACCTGAAAGCTGTCGGCAATCTGGCATTGCTGCGTTCGGGACGGGGCGCACTCCGGCCTCAGTTCAAGACGAATGTTTCTCCCACATCGCGCAGGGCAACCCGTTCCGGCTCTGCGGAAAGCGCTTCTTGAAAACGTTCGATCGGTTCCTTGAACGGCTCACGCCCCAAAGCAAATGCCTGATGATGAATCGGCAGAATGTGACGGGCACCGGCGTCGTTCGACATCTTGATCGCCTCTTCCGGTGTGCAATGGGCGCGTATCCAAGGGTTGTAGGCGCCAATCGGCATGATCGCCAGTTCGAAAGGTCCTTTGCCGCGCTGATTGCGAAAACTGTCGGACATAGCAGTGTCGCCTCCGAAAATGATGCGCTTCCCTTCCCGGGAGATAACATAACCGTTGTAACCTCGCTGGGCGTCGTGCTGCCATCGCGCTCCCCAGTGATTCACTTCGATGCCTTCAATTTCCACATCACCGTTCTGGGTTTTCACGGTCGTCTTTTCACCCCAACCGAGTTCGTGCGGGTTTTTGAGCTTTGTGCGGGATAACAGATCCGCGGTTTTACGGGCCGTCACCACCTTTGTGTTTTCACGGAAGTTCCTTAAGGTAGGCAAATCAAAGTGGTCGAGGTGGGCATGAGACAAGAGGACGAGATCGATCGGCGGCAACTCTTCCACGGTGAGCGCCGGGGCAATCGCCCGTTTCGGCCCGACAGTTCCTATGCGCAGATCAGCGCCAACTCGTGACATTAGAACCGGGTCAGTCAGGATTTTCACTCCGTAGAAATTCACCAGGACCGTCGCGTGACCCAGCCAGGTGGCTGTCAGGGCATTGTCATTCCAGGTGCCTGGGGTTGGCTTATGATGGGGCGATGCAATTTTCTGACCGAGTTCGGCGAAGCGCTCGCGAATAAAACGCGCTGGAAAACTTTGGGATTTCGCAATCCAATAGGTTCCCAAAGTCACACCACTCAAGACAGCAAAACATCCGCTGGAAAATTTCTTTGATCTCATTTACCTCCAAAAAGAGTTCCGAAAAGAAACTCGTGGTCAAACAGCGTGCAGGTTTTGTTCCGTTCTTGCAAACGGCCCGCAAAAGTTTCGATGCACCCCAAAATCGCCTCTCCCGGCAGTCTCCAGGCTTTACAGATGTCTCCAGACAGGACACCGCCTTTCAGCTAAACGAACATGATTTTTGCTCTCGCGCTTGCCAAGGGAGGTCGGTCGGACTACAAAGTCACCCATGAAAACACTTGCCCTATGCACGTTGATCTCGTCGCTGGCCTTTTCTGCATTCTCCCAGACTGAACCCGGCAAAGCGGTTCCAGAAAAACCCGGTAAGAAAGGTTGGATTGAACTGTTCGATGGAAAAACCCTCAGCGGCTGGAGCGCGGTGGATCCCGGTCAGTGGGAAGTGAAAGACGGGATATTGATCGGACAAGGAAATGTGAGCCACCTGTTCAGCCCGAATACCTACACGAACATGGAATTCAAAGCTGAAGTTCGCACCAAACCAAATGCGAATAGCGGGATGTATTTCCATGCCGAACGCGGCTCCGGTTGGCCAAAGGGTTATGAAGCGCAGGTGAACAACACTTATAAAGATCCGCAAAAAACCGGCGGCCTTTACAATTTCCATAAAATCATGGAATCACCCACCAAGGACAACGAATGGTGGACTCAACACATTGTTGCCATCGGCAATCGCACCATCATCAAGGTGAACGATAAGGTCGTGACCGATTATGTGGATGAGAAGAATACGTTCAAGTCCGGTCACCTCGCCTTTCAACAACACGATCCGGGCAGCTATGTCGAATACCGCAACGTGATAGTGAAACGCCTTTCCAACGACGAAAAAGAAGCCTTGAAAGAAGCGAGCAAAGATCTGCCCGAACTGAAAAAGGAAAAGAAGGCGAAGAGCAAGTAATCGTTTGTGCGGGTGGCGGTTCCCTACTGCTCCTCTGACGAACGCTTTTCTTTACATCGATGAATGGTTGCATTGTTACATGGTGAAGGAGCGCTTCCCCCACTATGCAAGGATGCAACCATTGAACCATGCAACTCCTCCTCCTGAGTTTTTAAAATTCGCAACTCACTTTTCGAAACTCTGCCCATCAACTTGTTGGAACTAAAAATTTGACGTGCCATGCACTTCCTCTAGTTTCAAACGAGCGTTTGAATCGTTCGTTCTCGTTTTACTATGAAGTTGGATCGTCTTCTCTTTCTTTTACTTGTGCCGTGTTTGCTGGTCGCCTGCAAAGATCGCAAGAGCACCGCGGGCCCGGGCGGACCGCCCACCGCGCAGGTCGTTGTTGTTCCTGCCAAGTCGCAATCTCTTGAGGAAAAGATTTCTCTCGTCGGCAATGTCCTGGCCAATGAAGCGGTGGAAGTGAAAAGTGAAATCGACGGCACAGTCAGCGAGATTCATTTCAAGGAAGGGCAATCGATTGAGAAAGGCGCTCCACTCGTCACACTCGATGACCGGAAGCTACGGGCAGAAGCTCAGCAGGCGGATGCTAACTTCAAACTCAGTGAATCGAACGTCGAACGAGCCAGGCAACTCGTTAAAGAGAATCTCATCTCCCAGCAGGAATTCGATCAACTCTCGTTTACCTATCAAGCCACCGAAGCCAACCTTGAGCTCAAACGACAGCAACTGCGCGATGTTAAAATCACCGCGCCATTTGAAGGCGTAGTCGGCGCGCGTTTTGTCAGCCCCGGACAAGTCATCAGCAAGAACAGTCCGATTACGTGGGTCACAGATCTGGATCCGGTCAAAGTGGATGTTAACGTGCCGGAACGTTTTCTCGGTCAATTGAAAGTCGGCCAGGCGCTCGACATCAAAGTAGCGGCTTACCCGAATGAGACGTTTCGTGGAAAAGTATATTTCGTCGCGCAGAATGTTGATCCATCCAATCGCACTGCATTAATTAAAGCTGAATTGGCAAACCCTGATTACAAATTGAAACCCGGGATGTTCGCCAACCTGGAACTCACGATGGCCACTCGCGAAAACGCTGTGGTCATTCCCGAAGTGGCTTTGACCCGTGTTCTCGATAACAACCGCGCCATGGTGTTCGTGGTGGACAGCAACAACATCGCCCAGTTACGTCCGGTGGAGTTGGGCATCCGGATGCCGGGTGAAGTGGAGATTCAAAAAGGTATTGAACCGGGTGAAATCGTCATTGTGGAAGGTATGCAGAAGACAATCCCCGGCAGACCGGTCAAGCTCGCGCCACCGGAAGCAGCGGCTCGTTATCAGCGGCCCTGAGATTAAGAACCCCTAGACCCTCATGTTTCTCCCACGCATCAGCATCAAACGTCCCGTTCTGACGGTGATGATGAATTTGGCCCTGGTACTGTTCGGCATCATCAGCCTCACCCGCCTGCCGGTCCGCGAGTTGCCGGACATCGATCCTCCAATCGTTTCCATCACGACGGTTTACCCGGGAGCAAACGCGGCAGTTGTCGAAACCGAAGTCACGGAGCGAATCGAAGAGGCGGTTAATAACATTGAGGGAATTAAAACGCTGACCAGCCAGAGCCGCGAACAGGTCAGCAGCATCACCATAGAATTTGATCTATCCCGCAGTATTGATCTTGCCGCGCAGGATGTTCGGGACCGCGTTTCACGGGTGCGTGGGGTCATGCCCGACGAAATCAATGAACCGATCGTCGCGAAACAGGATGCGGATGCTAATCCAATTCTCTGGATTGGTGTAAACAGTGAACGTTACACGCCGCTCGAACTGACCACCTATGCCGAGCGCAATATTAAGAACCGCCTTGAAACGGTTGGTGGGGTTTCTTCCATTCGCATCGGTGGTGAGCAACGGTTCGCCATCCGACTGTCATTGGACAGTGAGAAAATGGCCGCCCATCAGGTCACTGTTCTGGACGTGCAGAGCGCCTTGCGACAGCAGAACGTCGAACTCCCGAGCGGACGCGTTGAGAATTACGACCGCGAGATGACCATTCAAACCCGGGGCGAACTCAAAACCGCCGAGGAGTTCAATCAACTCGTTCTTAAAATGGATGGCGCCAAAATCCTTCGCCTGCGTGACGTCGGTATCGCCAGGGAAGGTGTTGAGAACGAGAGAACCAGGGCTCGCAACAATGGTCGCCCCTGTATTTTCCTTGGCATCGTCAAACAATCCAAGGCCAACACCGTGGCTGTGGCCAGGGACATCAAAGCCGAGGTTGAAAGAATCCGTGAGACGCTGCCTGCGGGAATTGAGATGATTTATAACTATGACGAGTCCATTTACGTTGAGCGCGCCATCAACGAAGTCTGGGAAACGTTGTTGATCGCATTTCTTCTTGTCGTGCTGGTTATTTATCTTTTTCTGCGCGATATCCGTTCCACCCTTATTCCGGCGATCGCCATTCCCGTTTCCATTACAGCGACATTCCTGGTTCTTAACTGGCTCGGTTACTCCATCAATATTCTTACGATGCTGGCTCTCGTGCTGGCCATCGGCATTGTTGTAGATGATGCCATCGTCGTGTTGGAAAACATTTATCGGCACATCGAAGAAGGGATGACCCCGATGGATGCGGCATACAAAGCGATGGATGAAATTTCATTCGCGATCCTGGCGATCACTTTTTCGCTGGTAGCGGTGTTCCTTCCCCTCGCCTTTCAAACCAGTGCCACCGGACAGTTGTTCGTGGAGTTTGCGGTTGCCGTTGCCGGATCAGTCATCATTTCAGCATTTGTGGCGCTGACCCTGGCCCCGATGCTTTCCTCCAGGATTCTTCGCAGTGTGGATCATCGGCATGACAACTTTGTTCTCCGCTTTTTTGAACGGTTACTTAACTGGTTTAATCGCCGCTATGGACAACTGCTCCGCTGGTCGCTGGCACATCGCGCCGTGATCCTGATCATTGGTGTCTGCAGCCTGGGTTTGACTATTTTCCTTTTCGTTTCTTTGGAAAAAGAATTCCTCCCGGAAGAAGACAAAGGACGTTTGATGGCGTTTGCCAATGCTCCAGAAGGGTCCACTGTCGAATACACCAGCCGCATGGTCGAAAAGATGGAAGAAATCCTCCGCAACACTCCTGAGATCGAGGCCTATGGTTCGGTCGTAGCTTTCGGGCAAGGCGCTCCCGGACGGGGGAATAGCGCGATTCTTTTCATCCGTTTAAAGACGGATCGCAAACGCAGTGTTCAGGAAATCACCAGCGGTCCTGACGGAATCAAGGCGAGGTTCATGCGCGAAGTGGAAGGAGCCATTGCTATCGCCCAGATTCCGAAGGCAATCGTGCGCGGTTTCGGCGCTCCATTCCAAGTCGTGATCAAAGGACAGGATCTGCATGAATTGGATGCCTACGCGACGGAGCTTGCCAACACTCTGCGCGGGTCCGGTTATCTGCAAAACGTCCAATCCTCTTTTGATCTCAACAAACCTGAACTTCGATTAAACATTGATCGTAATCGTGCTGCGGCCCTCGGCGTTTCCATTGAGGACGTTTCGCGAACCCTGCAAATCCTGTTCGGCGGCCTGGATCTGAGCCGGATCAAAGTGAGCGGAAAAGAATATGATGTCATCGCCCAGGTGGAACGCATGTCACGGCTGACCCCGCAAAGCCTCGATAGCCTTTATGTGCGCAATGCCAGTGGCGAATTGATCCAGTTGAGCAGCATCGTCTCGCGTGAAACAGGCGCCGCCCCCAACGTGATCGAACATTACAATCGTCTGCGTAGCGCCACCATTTCCGGGACACCCGCCGGTGTGCCGATGGGAACTGCCATGGAAAATGTCGCGCAATTGCTCAGCACGAATATGCCGGCGCAGTTTCAGTATGAATGGGCCGGTGAAGCGCGCGATCTGCGAGATGCCGGACGGGAAGTTTGGTTCGTCCTGATCCTGGCCCTGATCATCGTTTTCATGGTATTGGCAGCGCAGTTTGAAAGTCTTGTTCATCCGCTCACCGTCATGCTGGCAGTTCCACTCGCCGGAGTCGGAGCATTAGGACTGCTCTGGCTGGTCGGCTCGCTCAGTTATTTCGACATTAACGTGCCGGCCATGAACATCAATCTCTTTAGCCAAATTGGTTTAATCCTGCTGGTCGGTTTGGTGACAAAAAATTCCATTCTGCTGGTGGAATTTGCGAACCAGCGACGCGAGCAAGGTGCGAATGCGCATGACGCCATGTTGCAAGCCGGAATTGTCCGTCTGCGTCCTATTTTGATGACCGCTTTTTCAACGATCGCTGGTATCTTGCCGATTGCGATTGGCTTCGGAGCTGGCGCAGAAAGCCGGCGTCCCATGGGCGTTGCCGTAGTGGGCGGCATGCTGACCAGCACCTTCCTGACCCTGGTGATTATTCCAGTGGTTTACACTGTCTTTAGCGATCTGAGCGAGAAATTCACACGGCGCAAACCAGCACCAGCAGCGACCCTCCCAGAGACTGTCGAAAAAGAAGCGTAAGTTTGTTCGTTTGTTCTCTCTTAATCTTGATCTTAAGAGGGAACGCCCCCCTGCGTCAGCTTTCACTTCGAATTCTCTTGAGCAGGTGTTCCATTTGGAGGGAAAGTGTAAAGACACATGAAAAAACATCACATCAAACTGGCTAGTTCAGAACGAGCTCTCCTGGACGCCTCGGCCCAAATCTTTTCAGCGTTTATTGAAGCTGGTCAATATCACGAAGCGCAGGAGAAAGAATTGGCGGAAAGATCAATTCAGTTGGCGATTCTCCTGGCGCAACGCATTGATCAACTCGTGGTTGCAGACGAAGAATTGCCGTAAGCTACTCACAAAGCTTTTGCACCGCGGTTTCATTTCCTCTAGGTTCCTGTGCGAAAGGCTTGGAGGTTTATGGAAATTACGAAACAACTCGCCCTGTTTTTGGAAAACCGACCGGGAACCCTTGCCCGCGTTTGTGACGCTCTGGCGAAGGCAAAAATCAATATCTACGCCATTGCGACGAGCGACACGGTGGATCACACCGTTGTTCGCATGGTGGTGAGCGATTACCGCAAGGCGCTTCATCTCTTCGAGGAACACGGCAGCCTGGTCGTGGATGATGATGTGCTCATGATCAAGGGAGACAATAAACCCGGTTCCCTTGCCAAAATCGCGCACACCCTTGCCAAGGCCAAAGTAAACATCGAATACGCCTATTGCGCCACCCCGCCGGACGCCCGAAATGGCCTTCTCATCCTGCGCGTTTCCGATCCTAAAAAAGCTCTCAAAGCATTAAACAGTTGATCACAATAAGCTTGGTGACGATTAACGCCGTCGCTATGGTCTGCCCACATGAATCGTGTGGGTATTGGATATGATGTTCATCAACTCGTTGCCGGCCGGAAATTGATCCTCGGCGGCGTCGAAATTCCTCATCCAACAGGTCTCGATGGTCATTCTGATGCGGACGTTTTACTGCACGCCATTTGCGACGCGGTTCTTGGCGCGCTCGGCGAACCCGATATTGGAAACTTTTTTCCCAATACCGATCCCCGCTGGCGAAATGCCCCCAGTAAAGTATTTTTGCAGGAAGCCGCGCGACAAGTGGTATTTCACGGAGGAAAAATCATTAACGTCGATGCCACACTGATCGCCGAAGCGCCAAAAATCACGCCCCACATTCAAGCGATGAAATTCAATGTTGCCGAAGCGCTGGGGATTAATCCCTCCCGCATCGGAATCAAGGCCACGACCAATGAACGCCTGGGATTTCTCGGGCGGGAAGAAGGAATGGCGGCGATGGCGGTTGCGAGTGTTGATTTGCCCGAAAATTATGGCCAAAGCTGAAATTAGTTGGAGACGCGTCACCGATGAAGGTGAAAAGATCGATTGCTATGCGCACCGGTTCGGTGGCGAATACATTTTTTATCGTCGCGCGCGTCGCTACGACCAATGGCAGCGGATTGATAATCCACCGTTGGTGGATTGGCTCGCGTTGCTCGACTCCGTCCAGCGCCGCATTACCCGAAGTTTACTGCCGGAGGTGGAAGAAACCCGGGTAAAGAAAATGATCCTGGACCGCTATCCCGGGACCGATTTTGAACCGGTCGACGAATGAAGCGGATCACCAAAGTTCTTCGGCAATGAAACGCCCCTTGATCCTGGTTTCTCCGAGCACCGCACAAAACGGCTCTGAATTCGCTGATGCTTCCATCAGCCTTTCCAATTGTTATTTCGAGGCTGTCCTCGCCGCGGGTGGTCTCCCCGTGGCAATTCCGTGTGTGAGTTCGCGCGAGGTGATTGCTGAATATGTGAACCGGTGTGATGGAGTCCTGCTTACTGGCGGCGACGATGTGCAGACAAATATCTACGCTCCGGATTTGCCGGCGGAACTCGCGACCAAAGCCGGGCGCGCCAAACCGATTCGGGATATTTTGGACTTACTCTTAATTGACGAAGTGTTTCGGCAGCGCAAACCGCTCCTTGCGATTTGCCGTGGTCATCAGATCCTGAATGTCGCCCTCGGCGGAACCTTGATCGTGGATATTCCAACGCAGATTCCAGGAGCAATCGATCACCGGTGCATGGAGCGCAAAGATGAACCAGTCCACAGTGTGCAATTGACGTCAGGGTCAGATTTGTCAAAGTGCCTTGGCTGTAAGGTAATCCAGGTGAATAGCACTCATCATCAGGCAGTCGGGGAGGTCGCGGAAGCTTTTACGATTGTTGCGACGAGCGAAGATGGGGTGGTCGAAGCAATGGAATTAAAAGACAAATCCATGCTGCCGTTTTTGATCTCTGTGCAATTTCATCCAGAGCGGATGATTGATATAAACAAAAAATTTGGTAAGTTGTTTAGTAGTTTTATGCTAGTGAGCGCAGCGGAGTCTCGGAAAAACATATGAAAGGCAAAATTATGGTGGTGGAGGACACGGAGGAAGTTCGTGAACTCCTGAGCAAAATTCTAAAGGTCGGCGGTTACGAGCCTATCTTAAAAAGCAGCGCCGCCGAGTTGAAGGAAAGCTTCTCAGATACTCAGCCGGACATCATGTTTCTCGACCTCGTCCTGCCTGATGGCGATGGACTGGAACTCCTGCCACTCATTAAACGGCAATGGCCTGAGACCGAGGTAATCGTCCTCACCGGCAACGCCACTTTCGATGCTGCCGTCGAAGCCACCAAACGCGGCGCGTATCACTTTCAAAATAAACCGTTTGATCCCAAAGCTCTCCTGGTCCAGGTGGAACGTGCGCTCGAACACAAACGGTTAACTGAAGAAGCCAGCAACCTACGGCAAGCGCTTACCACGATGAGCGGCACTACGTCGCCCATCTTTCAGAGTCCCTCAATGAAGAATGTGGTGCGCACCATTGAACGTGTCGCCCCAAGCGATGTCTCCATTTTGATCACCGGCGAGAGCGGTACTGGCAAAGAAGTGATTGCTGATTTAATCCACACTTTGAGCCCACGCAACAAAGGGCCCATTATCAAGATCAACTGTGCCGCACTCCCTCGGGAATTGATCGAAAGCGAATTGTTTGGATCTGTCAAAGGCGCGTTCACTGGCGCCAATGTGGATCGTGATGGCCTTTTCCGTCAGGCTGAAGGCGGCACCCTTCTGCTGGATGAAATTTCTGAAATGCCGATCGACACGCAGAGCAAACTGCTGCGGGTTCTCCAGGAAAAGGAAGTCCGCCCAGTTGGCGGTCGAACCAGTTACAAGACGGATTGCCGGATTATTGCCGCCACCAACCGGAAGCCCGATGAGGCGATCAAGGACGGGAAATTGCGTGAAGACTTGTATTACCGCATCAGCGCCATCTCCGTTCATCTGCCCCCACTGCGCGAACGGCGCGAAGACATTTTGCCGCTTGCGAATGCGTTCCTCAGAAAATTCGCGGCGCAAGCCAACCGAAACATCACTGGTTTCAGCGAATCAGCCGGGGAAAAATTGCGCGCATTCGATTGGCCCGGAAATGTTCGCCAGTTACAGAACGAAGTGCAACGCGCCGTGCTGATGTCTGAAGGCACCCAGATTGATGTGCCGGATTTATCGATCATTGGCGCGCCCGGCCCTGAAGGTGAAGTGCAGGATTTGACTCTGATGGAAGCCATGGAACGCAACACCATCATGCAGGTCTTGAAGGAGACTGGCGGAAACAAGCTGGAGACAGCCCGTCGCCTGGGTATCGGAAGGCAGACGCTCTACAACAAGATAAAGATCTACGGCATTGAGACGTGACTGCTTAGGTTCAGGCACCGGCACACTGGCGCTCAGCCAATCATTCGCGGTCCGAAATCCGTCAATCTCGCAATCCGGCCATCTCTGGAACGCTGATGTTCTGTTCCGTCCACGTCGGACCTGCGCAACGCGGTCCGTTATCGGTCCATTCGAGTTTATCCATGCACATAAGACGGGATTTCATTTCGATATCCCAGGCGTGATAAACCATGTATTCCGTCTGATCGTCAGGTCCGTTCACAATTGAAATGTGCCCAGGGCCGGGGACACGTCCCGGAACGGTCTTCAGCACACGCGGCCCACTTTCATTCCCTTCATCTGAGTAGGGGCCCATCACGTTTTCAGCGACACCATAGTCCACACCGTAAGTGTCATTCTCGTAACAACCGCCGCTGTAGAAGCAGTAATACAACCCGTTGCGCTTACGGACGCATGGACCTTCCATGGTATGCCAGTCCCATATTTTGCCGTACATCTCCCGTTGCGCCTTGAAGAGTTGCCAATTGCACTTTGAACGCAAAACAACTTTTTCTTCGCCTGCCAATTTTGTCATTCCATTCAAGCGATCCACCACCAGAGCGGTCCCGGCATTTGCGCCACCTTCCTGATTTAGAAAATCGCGCGCATAGAAAAGGTACCATTGCCCGTCATCATCCAGGAAAGCGTGTCCATCAATTGCGAAAGGACAATCGTGTGTATCACCGATCAATCGTCCGAGATCCTCGTAAGGGCCGTCAGGAAAGCGGCTCTTTGCCACGCGCAACATGTGCCGAAGCCCTTCCATGGCGGTGGAGTAATAGAGATAAAAATGATCTTTGTGAAATGCGACTTCCGGAGCCCAGAACGGTTTGTGTTTCAAATCCGGGGGAACACGCAATGCACCGCCGGCAAATTTCCAATCCACAAAATTATCTGAAGTCAGAACAGGAATCGCCCGTTCTTCCCCCTGGAAATCCGAACTGCTCAGATCCTCGTCCTGCACCGTATGATCGTTGGTCCCAAGCGGCCCGGTGCCGACGGCGTAATATTTCCCATCGTGCTTCCAGACATAAGGGTCGGCGAAGTATTTAGAGTAAACGGGATTCTTGTAAGTCAGCATTGCAAACCTCCTGGGTGAAACAACCTAGCTCACCTTGGAGGAATTCCAATGCCCTGGCCGGACGCAAAGTCGTTTGCGGGAATGCCCTGCTCAGACTTTCAAATTATGCGCCCATTGCATGGCATGGCGCAGCAAATCAGTCCCGTCTTCCAGTTTCAATTTGTCTTTGATCCGGGCGCGGTAAGATTCAACGGTTTTGATGCCGAGATGCAATTCCTCTGCGATTTTGCGGGTGTTATGACCGCGGCCGATCAACTGAAAGACTTCCAGTTCCCGGTCAGTCAGGCGTTCAATGGAGAAAGACTGATGATCCCGGCGTCCCACGACCAGCTTGTTAAGCATGCGGATGGACATTTTTTCGCTGAGATAGATTTGCCCGTCCAAAACCTGGCGAATAGCGACGAGCACCCTTTTGGTTGCCTCTTGTTTGGTGATGTATCCCTTGGCGCCGGCGCGAAGAACGCGTTCCGCATACAATGATTCATCATGCATCGAGAGAACGAGAATCGGCAACTCCGCATGACTCTCCTGCAATTCCTTGATCAGATCGAGTCCGTGGCTGGTGCGTAACGTGATGTCCACAATCGCGATATCAGGCTTTGCCTCCGTGATGCTCGCCAGCGCCTCTTTGGTGTCATCTGCCTCACCGCAAATCGTCAAGTCAGGCTCGCGCTCAATGAGCAACCCCAGCCATTCGCGCACCAATGGATGATCATCAACAAGGAAGATACGACGTTTTTCAGGCTGTTTTGGATCGCTCATGGCTATTCATTACTTGATTCGTGTTCAAAAATGAACAAATAACGCCTGTCCCACCACTATTTCCTCGCCGAATTTCCAAAGACGCCCCAATCAACCGCGCTCGATACCTCATGATATGGAGCCCCATCCCGCCTTGCGTAGTGACTTTTCCTGGCAAAAACCCAATTCCATCATCATTCACAGTCAGCATCACCTCTTCTTCAACGGCTTCTAATTCAATAATAATGCTCTTCGCTTTACTGTGTTTGACTGCGTTGTTTACGGCTTCCTGGGCGATCCGATATAAATTAGTGCCTGCAACGGCATCGTGGATCAATACGGCCTGTTCACACTCAAAATGGCAGGATATTCCCGAAATGTTTTCGGTGCTTTCGGCCAATTCTTCCAAAGCCGAGCTCAGGCCATCCAAATCAAGCTTCACAGGATACAGGCCCCGGGCGAGGCTGCGGGAATCGCTAATGGCGTCATTCAGCAGATCCACAATCTGTTCGGCAGTTTTCGATTCTGGAAGGCTCTTTTCAATTAAACGCTGATGCAGAACGCTGGCGGCAAAAGCGGTGCTGACCAATTGCTGGCAAACACCGTCATGCAAATCGTGCCCCATGCGGAGCTGTTCTCGATCGCTGATCTCGGCAATTTGTTTTTCCAATAATTTACGTGCCGAAGCATCACTGAGCACCAGGACACCGCCGTTACCCTTTGTATTCACAATCAAAGGCCGTCCCGTGGCAACGAGCCATATCTCTTCTGCCGAATTTGAATCACGCACAAACATTTCCACCCCGGTCGTTGCCTCGCCCAGGATGGCTTTCTGCAACGGATGTTCCCGCGCCGGATATGGAGTCAATCTGTCGGGCAGGAAAATCTCCTCCTTCGCAAGCCAGTCCCGCAAAGTGGTGTTTGCCAGCGAACTCCTGAGTAATCGTTCAGCCGCTGGATTGTAGAGAATGATGCGACCTTGCGAATCTGTGACCATCACGCCATCTCCCATGCTGTTGAGGATGGATTGCAGGACACTGGTTTGACTCCGAAGCGTCTCCTCAATCTTTTTCCGGAAGGCAACTTCCGAAATCAGCGCCGCCGAAACCAAGAAAAAACCGGCTCGAACTGCCCCATTCCAGAAAGGCACCACAGGATGCGAATACTCACTAATCGAAAGTAATTCCGCTGCAAGCCACGCCACAGCACCCACTCCTGCTGCCAAGACACCCGACCTGCGCCCCAGGAACCATGCGATCGCCCCAATCGGAAACAAATAGAAAATCGAAACACCAATCTCCCGACCACTGAAGTAATCAATGGACCCGACGATCACAATTCCCATCAACGCATACAGCCAGAGGATATGCCTCGGTTGTCGGCTGAGGTAATCGAGAAGCTTCATTCCGGATATAAGAGCCTAAATGGCACCATTTCTCAATCTTCAACCAATCGCTTCGAACAATTGTAAATCAATCCAGAAGTAACTGGCCTTTTCAAAGACACAGTTAGAGAAAAAAAGCGAAGGTAGGACGTCCGATGAAATATCCTCAGGGAGGGAACCCAAATGTTTAACAACCTCCGACGGAGTCGCTGGGCATTAAATACATTTTGATTGGGCTTTGACGCCGTCGTAAGCGGATAAACACGTATTTAACGGCTTACGACGGCATCACTCGGCGTTAAAACGTGTTTAACGTGCTGCGACGCGGTCGGGGGCCGTTAAAAACGTGTTTATCCGCTTACGACGGCGTCGGAGCGTGGTAAATACGTGCGGATTTTTCAGTGACGCCGGAAGGGGCGGATTTCTGCGTGGTGAACCATTTTTTCTCTCGTTTGAAGAAGATTTTTTTCTTCAAACAGGTCCAATTCTTCGTAAACGGCTTATCCACAAGCATTAGGGACTGCGAAAATAATTTCATTTTGCAGGAGGGGGGGTGCAGCAGATGCCTCCCCCCCTGTGAGAAGATGTTGATGTTCGTTTGATGATGAAATGTCGAACGGACGCGAGAACAGTCACAAAACAAAAACTGAGAAAGGTTGATTAATCATATGAGAAATTCAGTTGAAACATCTCCAACCAAAGTGCTCGCCCAGGGCTCGGAGATCGCCCAGGGCGCAGCCAAACATGGCGGGACAATTGATCTCGGGCCCAACACGGCTGTTAATATCCGCCTGGATGTTGCGGCGGTGAGAGCGGCGATCGCGGCGTATGGGAACGGCAAGGATGAACTCGATAAACGGCGTCGGGAGTTGGAGAAGTTGGTGGTCGAAGGGCGGCAGTTCTTCATGGCGGGGCGCGACAGCCTGAAACCGTTGCTGGGTTACACTTACAATATGAATTGGGACAGCACCGGCCTGGTGCGTTCGTTGAAGATCCCTGATTATTATTCGGCCTTATTGCCTTTATTGGGTTTCTTCGCGCGGTATCTCGAGGATCGCCCAACGTTGGAACTGGCGAGCAGGGGCATCACCGCTTTATGATGACATGGATAATGCAATCGGTGCTGTGAATAAACAGATCACGGTGGTGGGAAACCTGTTGCTCGATCGCAATGCTAAAACGACGAAACTGCGTCGTCGCCTGCGCGGAACGATCGCGGCGCTTACCCAATCGCTTGATCCCCTGGATATGCTTTGGGAATCGTTTGGCTTAAATCGGCCGGGGCAAAAAGCGCGTCCGGATCAGCCGGAGAAACCAACGGTGGTCCTGGTTGATAACGAGGCCGCCTCGTTGCAATGGAAACGGCCGGCGCGCGCGGCTCATTATCGCGTCTGGATGAAGGTGAAGGGTGTTGATGGGGAATTTCTGCCGGTAGGCAGTCCGGCGGACCTGGATTTTACTTATGAAAAGCTGCCGCCGAATGCGGAGGTGGAGTTCTCGATTTCCGCAGTGAATCCCGGCGGCGAAAGCCCGCTTAGCGAAGGGGTGACGGTGAGGACGTTGCCAGTAAAGGGGGAAGAAGTTTAGACACGAATTAGCACGAAGTTTTCCCAGCGCGGCGAAGCCGCAAATCGGAGCGCGGCGTAACCGCAGAGCGTGAATCTTTCAAGCTGTCTTGAAAATCTGGACGCTACAATTACAGCCGTACCCGCTGCGGCTGATCCTTCGGACACAGCCGCGCTCCGCACGAAAGAGCGTTGCGCTGTGACATCTTTGCGGTGCTGGAACCAGCTATGGCCAAGCTATCGGTTCCTCGCCGCTTCCAGCAGATCGAACCTTGTGTCATTCGACCACGTTTCGGTTGAGAATTGGATTTAATTCCTCAGCCAACTTCCGCACCAGCGGTTCGCGCACAATCGCCCCGTGGTAGCCAGGAACTTCAAAGATTTCGAGTCCACCCTGAATGAGAGTGCCCCAGCCATTGGTCGGGTCTTCATGGATCCCGACCGGTTGTTTAGTGGCGCGAAAGAGCACTGCATTTCCAGAATACGGTTTGTGACGGTAGTTGAGGCAGGACCGGTAATTTGCGGTGGCCACCTGGGTATAGGATTTCGGCAGTTTAAAATGCCAGAGATCGCCTCCGTCATCGCCAGTCCACTTGAATTGATTTCGCAGGACGCGCGGCAAAAAGAGAAAGCGAACATTCTGTTTTAGCTTTTTCATTTTCCGCTGCCAGCGCACTGGCAACTTCGCGAGCTTCTCGCGCACGTAACCCGGCCACTCACGGGCTTGCATCATGCGCAAATTGTTGATGTGCATTTCCCAACGAGCCATGGACTTGAGCAACCGGTGTCGCGAGATGCCAAGGCTCGGCAATGGCGTAGGATAATCTTTTCCATAGGAATCGAAGAAGGCGAGCAACGCCACCTGCTCACCGGACGCATGGAGTTGCTGCGCCATTTCGTACGCTACGATGCCGCCAAAGGAAGAACCACCGATTGAATAGGGTCCATTCGGTTGGATCCGTTTGATTTCCTGAACGTAACGAGTCGCCATTTCCTCAATCGTTTTCAGCCACGCTTCTTTGCCATCTAGACCTTGCGCCTGGATTCCGTAGAACGGTTGGTCGGGATCAAGGTAACTTGCCATGTGCGAATATTCGAGGACAGCGCCTCCGACTCCATGAACACAGAAGAATGGAGTTCGGGCGCCAGTCGGTTTAATCGGCACAATAAGATTGGAACGACCGCTCTGCCCGGTCTCAATGGCCACTTCGCCTCCACCCACGACGGCGGCAAGCTTTTCGACGGTCGGCGCTTCAAACAATGTGGCGAGTGGGATTTCTTTGCCCGTAAGCTTTTTGATTTTTGCGAACACGGTGAGGGCCAGCAAGGAATGCCCGCCCAGTTTGAAGAAATCATCCTGCACACCCACCTTATCGATGCCTAACACCTGCTGCCATATCTCAACCAGCGCCTTCTCAGTTTCATTTCTTGGGGCAAGGTAATTGGAGGAAATCTGTGGTCGGGCGTATTTCTTCCCCTTCTCTTTGACGACAATTTCTTCCCCTTTGGAATGGGGCGTAGAATGACGTTCTATCTGCACGCTGACCTCTTCAGGTGAGACGATGATTTGTGGACTCGATTGGTTGAGTATCCGCGAGAATGCCTCTGCGCCTTCGCCCGGTCGGATGCCCATTTTCAAAGACCGCGCCCGTTCAGCCTGTAATTCCTGGGGCACTTTCGTGTTCACTGCCATGCCGACTTCCTGCCATGCATACCAGTTGATGGAAATGAAGTTTTCCGAACGATGCTTCCGAGCGTAAGCATCCAGGAAGGCGTTGGCCGCGCAATAGTCCACCTGCCCTACCCCGCCGAGAAAAGAGTTGATCGTCGAACAAAGAACAACGAAATCCGGCTTCTCCCCTGCGAGAGCATTCTTGAGAGCAATGGTGCCATGGACTTTTCCGGAGAGGACGCGCTCAGCCGCCTGGCGAGTTTTGATTTGCATGATGCCGCCCCCGGCAACACCTGCCGCGTGAATCACTCCATTGATTGCGCCGAAGCGGGACCGGACTTGATCTATGGCACGCTTCATCTCCTGCTCATTGGTGACATCGGCATTGATGACCAGTACTTCGCTGCCGAGACGTTCGAGCGTTTCGATCTTGCGGAGTTTAAGAGTGGTTGGATCCTGAGCATCGTGTTGCTCAATCCATTGTTTCCATTCGGCTCTGCCAGGAAGAGGTTGCCGAGCGATCAATACCAAACTCGCGCCAACGGTTTGCGCAAGGTGTTCGGCGAGCGCAAGGCCAATTCCACCTAAGCCACCGGTAATTAAATAAACGCCGTTCTTGCGAAGCGCTGGTTTCCCAGCCCGTTCGGCTGGAACGTGTGTTGGTTCAAAGCATTCGACCCAACGATGAGCGCCGCGATGCGCTACAACGCTGTCGGTTGTGTTCGCAAAGATTTCGTCCAGCAACAGTTCATTAAACTTCTCCGCTTTCGCTGCCGACTCCGGCAAGACCACGTCAATGCTTGAGCATTGGATGTTTTCGAACTCCTGCGAAACGACACGGCACGGACCGAGAACAAGCGACTTTTCAGGCACGCACGTTTCATCGCCAGTCACTTCCTGTAGCTCATTCGAAATCACCTTGAGTTCGATCTGCAATTCCGATGCTTGCTCGCCCAGGGTTTGGGCGAGATACAGCAAACTGTAGAAACTCAGATCGAGCGATGAATCCACACCGCTACCATTCCTGTTCCTATTCTTCCGCGCATCCGGTGTGACAGACCAGAGGTGAATGATCTTCGTGGGGAGTCGGCCCAGAAAGGATAAGGATTCGAAAAGCGTTCGAAAATCTTTTGGCTCACCCGGATTGATCACATAGGTATCGTTGCTCTTCTTCTCATATTCTTCTCCGATGGAAACGACGGCTGCGAGTTGCCCAAGCTCTTTCAACTGGCGCGCCAAATTTGCTCCAAGGCCGCAGGGATCAATAAACAACAACCATGAGACACGCTTTTCAGCCGACTTCTCGGCAACTGTATGATCGATGGCGCGACGTTTCCACGATGGGACATAAAACCATTTCTCAAACTCCTGCCGATGCGACTGGCTCTTTGTGGAAAGCGAAACCTCCTTCGACTCTTCCACCCAATATCTTTGCCGTTCGAAAGGATACGTCGGCAAGGGCACACGTCGCCGTTGTTCCTTCGAGTAAAAACCGCTCCAATCAATCTCGACACCGAGCAGCCAGAGTTGGCCGAGCGTCCCAATGATGTGTTGTTCGTCAGATATTTGATCGGTGGGATGGCCCAACGATGGGAAAGCTCTTTGGGGCGCGCCAGAGCTTGTATGCAGCTTTGTTAATGAGGTGAGCGTTTGTCCCGGCCCCGCTTCGATGAACACGCGGTCCGGCTCTTTAAGCAGCTCCTGGATGCCCTGCGAAAACCGCACCGTATTTCGGAGATGTTTTGCCCAGTAGGCGGGATCCGTTGCCTGCTTTGGTTCAATCCATGTGCCAGTGAGATTCGAGATATAGGGCAACTTTGGGGCATTCAACTGCACCTGCGTCACTCGCCGGGTAAATGCCTCCAGGATGGGTTCCATCATTGGAGAATGAAACGCATGAGAGGTGTGCAAACGCTTGCAGTTAAGCCCCTCGCCGGTGAGTCGTCCGGCGAGCTTTTCGATGGCTTCATTTTCACCCGAGACAACATTCAAACAGGGACCATTGCTCGCGGCGAGTGCGAGGTGATCATTGAGAAAGGGTTGAATGTTCTTTTCAGAAAGCGGCACCACCAGCATGGATCCGCCCGGCAGCCTTTGCATAAGCCGACCCCGTTCAGCAACCAACCGAAGCGCGTCTTCGAGACTGAAAACGCCAGACAGGCAAGCCGCAACATATTCGCCAATACTATGCCCGAGCATCGCTTCAGGCTGGATGCCCCAACTGATCCATAGTTTGGCCAAAGCGTATTCAATCGCAAAGAGAGCGGGCTGAGCGAAAGCGGTTTGATTGAGTTGCCGTGTGGCGGCTTCGGCGTCTTCGTCATGAAACAACAGGACGCGGATATCACAGCCGATTTCCGTTCTGAGAATTTCCGCACAAGCATCAAACGTTTCGCGGAAAAGCTCTTCCTGCTGATAGATATCCCACGCCATCCTGAAATGTTGCGCGCCTTGCCCCGAGAAAAGGAAAACGATCTTCCGGTCACGGGGTTCTTCCATCGCGAAACAAAGCTTTTCAGGATCTTCGAGAACACCAATCGTTTCCTCAATGTTTCTCCCCACGGCGAAGCAACGCTGTTCAAAATGTTTACGACCGCTTTGTAGCGTGTGGGCCACATCCGGAAGATTGGTTTCTGGATTCTCCTTTAAATGATTGGCCAGATTTCCAACCAGTGACGACAAAGCTGAATCTGTTTTGGAAGATAACAAAAATAGCTGATGCGGTCTGGATTGCTCACACGCCTGATAGGACGGCGCTTCTTCAAGGACAAGATGAGCGTTTGTTCCACCAATCCCGAACGCGCTCACACCCGCGCGCCGTGGAGCACCATTTGTTTTCCAATCCTGAAGCGTGGCATTGACGTAGAAGGGACTGTTTTCAAAGTCGATTTTTGGATTCGGCTGCTCGAAATGTAAGCTGGGCGGGATTGCTTTATGTCGCAGCGCGAGGACGGTTTTGATTAATCCCGTCACCCCGGCTGCAACATCGAGATGCCCGAGGTTACTTTTGACAGAACCAACAGCGCAAAATTGTTTCTTTTCAGTTTTCTCGCGGAAGGCCTGCGTAAGCGCGGCAATCTCAATCGGATCGCCCATGGGTGTTCCTGTTCCGTGCGCTTCGATATAGGTGATGGTTTCCGGATCCACCTGCGCCGCTGCCTGCGCCATTTTCACCACTTCGGCCTGGCCTGAAATACTTGGCGCGGTGTAACCAACCTTCTCAGCGCCGTCATTATTGATCGCACCGCCCAGGATGATTGCCTGAATCGTATCGCCATCTTCCAAGGCGTCGGAAAGTCGTTTCAACGCAACGATACCAACTCCCATCCCGGAGACTGTTCCCTGCGCTTCTGCATCGAAGGCGCGGCAGTGTCCATCTGGTGAAAGGATCATTCCCTCCTGGAAAAGATAGCCGCGGCGTTGCGGTTGATTGGCGCACACGCCACCAGCGAGGGCCATATCGCATTCTCCAGCCAGCAGGCTTTGACACGCGAGTTGCACGGCGACAAGCGATGTGGAACAAGCTGTTTGAACGGCGAAACTCGGTCCGCGTAAATTTAATTTGTAGGAAACGCGAGTCGCGAGGAAGTCTTTGTCATTCCCGATCATCGCTTGATAGAGCTCGTTGACCGCCATCTCGCTTCGTTTGCCGAATCGCGCAGCATAAGTGTTCATGCTCGATCCGGCGTAAACCCCAATTGCCCCCGGAAAATTATCCGGATTGCAGCCCGCATTCTCCAAAGCCTCCCACGCAGCTTCGAGGAAGAGGCGATGCTGCGGATCCAGGATTTCAGCTTCCTTAGGATTGAAACCAAAGAAACCTGCGTCGAACTGATCCAAGTTTTCCAAAGCAGTTCCTGCTTTGACATAGTTTGGATCCTGCAGTTCCTCAGCGGAAACGCCCTGGCTCAGTAAATCTTCATCCCGCCAGGGAAAAATGCCTTCAACCCCGTCCCGCAGATTACGCCAAAACTCTTCCACATTGTTTGCCCCAGGAAAACGACCGGCCATTCCTACGATCGCAATGCGCTCGGGTTGCCCCTCCTTGGAGTCACGCTGCCTGGTCTGCCTTTTCGAATTCAACTTTTCATCGGTAACGTCCTCCGCAAAGAATCCGGCCAAAGAATCAATCGTGGAATGCCGAAACATTTCGACCATCGGGATTTCTTTGGCGAACGTTTGGCTTAATTGATTATGCACCCTGGCGACCAGCAACGAGTGCCCACCCAGATCGAAAAAGTTGTCATGAACCCCCACCTTGGATAAGCCGAGAGCCTCCTGCCAAATCTGCGCGATCGTCTGTTCAATCTGATTACGCGGCGGAATCCGTTTGGAATCACTATCAGACTGCGCAGCATCGGGTATCGGCAAAGCACGCCGATCCACCTTCCCATTCGGTGTGAGCGGCAAAGCGTCGAGCCAGACAAACACCGAGGGAATCATGAACTCAGGAAGCTGCCGTCCGATGAACTGCTTGATTTCTGAGGTCTCTGGAGTGGATTGCGATTTCGGCACGGCATAAGCAATCAGGCGTTTGTTGCCGGGAGTTGTTTCCCGCGCAACCACCACGGCCTCCCGCACATTCGCGTGTTGACGCAAAACTGTTTCGATTTCACCCAACTCAATGCGGAAGCCACGAATCTTAACCTGGTTATCGAGCCGACCAAGATATTCAATCGTGCCATCCGCCCGGTAACGTGCGAGGTCTCCTGTTCGATACATGCGCGCACCCGGTTCCTCGCTAAATGGGTTCGGAACAAACTTCTCCTGCGTAAGATCGGGACGATTCAAATAGCCGCGCGCCAACCCGGCTCCCGCGATGTGAAGTTCTCCCGGTACACCGATTGGCACCATTTGCCGATACTCGTCTAAAATATAAATCTGCTCGTTTGCAAGCGGCCTGCCAATGTTTGCTGGTTCTCCGGGTTTCCTGAGGGTGAACGTCGAGTAAGTCGTCGTTTCGGTTGGCCCATACAAATCGAACACGCGTCGCACTGAATTAGTTGCATAGATTTCGTCCACGAGCGTCATCGGCAACGCTTCGCCCGCGAGGTTCACCGTTTGAATCGAGGCCGGGAGTGCCTTCATCCTGAGCAGTTCCGCCATTGCGGATGGAACGGTGTTGATCAAACGCACTTCATTGCGCGTGGGGAGCGTGGGCAAAGCCAATGCGTTCTCGGCAATGATCACCTTTCCGCCCCAGGCGAGTGTTACGAGCAGTTCAAAAACAGAAAGGTCGAAACAAACAGAGGTGGAGAAGAGAACGCCATCAAACTCTTCCGCAGAAAAAATATCTTTGGCCCAATAAGCAAACGCCGCCACGCTGCGATGCTCAATCGCTACACCTTTCGGTTTGCCGGTTGAACCCGAGGTAAACAGCACGTAGGCGAGATGACTCGGATTTATGTAAACCGAAACGTTTCCCTCGTCCGCCTGAGAAATGGACTCCCATTCCGTATCGACACAAATAATTTTGCGCCTCTCAGCGCCCCCCTGCTCTGCCCATTCCCGCAATTCCACTGAACCGCCCAGTTGACGCGAGCTTGTCAGCAAAAGCGCAGCGCCGGAATCCTGTAGCGTAAAAATCTGTCGGTCCTTCGGATACGCCGGATCAATCGGCACGTAAGCACCACCCGATTTCAGGATTCCGAGAATCGCAACAACCAGATCAATAGAACGTTCAAGGCACAGCCCCACCAAAGCATCAGGTCCAACTCCGAGAGAACGCAAATGCTGCGCGAGTTGATTGGAGCGCGTATCAAGATCCCCGTACCTCAGTCTTCGATCTCCATCCACGAGCGCGGTTTTTTCCGGATGTTGTTGAGCTTGCTGTTGGAACAGTTCAGGAATGCAGGCATCCTTGGCATAAGGAAGTTCGGTTCTGTTCCACTGCGCCATCTGCTCAATCTCACTTTCCGGAATCATCTCAAGTGCCCGAATTTCCTGCGATGGATCATTGCCAATGGCTTCCAATAGTTTGCAGAAATGAGAAGCCATTCGCTGCATTGTTTCCCGCTCAAACAAATCGCTGTTGTATTCAAAGAAGCACGCTGCGCCATCTGCCGTTTCATTGACATCCAGGCACAAATCGAATTTCGACACCCCACAGTCGATCGGGACGGACTGCACTTTCAATCCCGCCAGTTCCATGTCTTCGGCAGGTAAACTTTGGAACGAAAAGAGAACCTGAAAGATTGGGGTATGGCTGAGATCTCGAGTTGGCTTGATTGCTTCCACTAATTTATCAAAAGGCACGTCCTGATTCTCGATCGCGTTCAACCAGTTCTCGAACACATCAAACAGCAGTTCACAAAAGCTCAGGTCTCCTTCGACGAAAGTGCGTAGCGCATGAGTATTTACGAAGAAACCAATCTGATCGCTCAGTTCAGGAAGATTACGGCCGTTCGCCAGTGTCCCGACGATTATATCCTCCTCACGCGTGTAACGGAAGAGCAGGACATTGAAAGCAGCGAGATAAATGCTGAAAATGGTCGTCCGTTCCTGCTGTTGAATCTTGTGTAACGCATCAACAATGGGGCGAGGAACATTAAAACGAACCATCGCACCGCGAGAGGTTTGGACTGCGGGCCGCGGATGATCCGATGGCAGTTCCAGAATGGGCAATGGGCCACCGAGTTGTTCCTTCCAGTATTCCAATTGCCGGGCAACAACCTCTCCTTCAGATTGCCTCTTCTGCCACACAGCATAATCCGCATATTGAAGAGATAACTTCGGCAGGGACGGGTCTCCCCCTTCCAAAAAGCTTTTATAAAACATTCGTAACTCCCGAAAAAACACGCCCAATGAAGTGCCATCAAAGATAATGTGATGAACAACCAGAAGGAGGAGATGTTCTTCATCAGTTATGCGAAATAGTTGCGCCCGGAAGAGTGGTCCCACCGCCAGATCAAACGGATTGTGCGCAGTTAACCGCACCTCCCGTTTTGCTTCGCCCTCGGCGTCCGGCAGTGCCCGCAAATCCATCGTCTCAACCTTAAACCGCCCGAACGAACAGATCTTCTGATGAGGCAACCCGTTAACCAACGGGAAAACCGTTCGGAAAACCTCATGACGCTGCACGATGGCGTCAATGCTCCGCTCGAGCAACTCTGGTTGAAGCGCCCCTGAAATTTTCCAGGAGAACGCGATATTATAGGCGGTGCTCTCCGGATTCGATTGATGAATAAACCAGAGGCGTTGTTGCGGGGAAGAAAGGGGTAACAACTGATCCCGCGATGCGCGTTGAAGTGGGAATCCCTCACCCGGAGCATCTAAAGATTTTCCGACCGCGCCAAGGGTGCCTCGGGGTTCCCGTTCCACGTCAGTTCCCGCTATTTCAAGCTCTGTTTCCATTTCGTTGTATTTGTTCATTTGGCCTGTTCTGAATGTCCACAATCTGGTCTCCCTGTTTATTGATCGTCAGCCTCGTATTGATTCTCCGGATCTGTCGCGTAAAACGTCACCCACTCTTGCTGCAACGCCCATTTCCGGGGCGATCGATGTTTCCAGTGTTAATAGAAAACGATGAAGTTCGTGTCCCTGGGTAGATCCGAGGTTTGATTGGTGGATCTGTGTAATTATTAGGCGAGCTTCTTTCCAGATTTCAGGCAGTCTCTATTTTTCACATCAGTCATCCTGCCAAAAACAGTTAAAAATAGTTTTCGAGCAATAAACCGAAGCAAAACCGCATCGCTAGCGCGGTTTCCTACTGTTCCAAACAAGTTTTCCTTCTTAATAAATCCATTTGGTATGCAGTTAGCTAATGCACTGCTTACAATGATAAAAGCGAAAGTTGTTCTATTATTGTCAGCTTTGGCGCTCGCCTCTCCGGTGCGTGCCGCGGAATTTTACGTGGCTCCTGACGGTAAGTCCACGAACACGGGAACTATATCGAGTCCCTGGGACTTACAAACGGCATTGAATCATCCCGCCACACTGAAACCGGGAGACACGGTCTGGCTCCGCAACGGTATTCACCGGATGGACAATCGGATCACCAAGTTCACCAGTCGCCTGGCAGGAACATCGACTGCCCCAATAACGGTTCGGCAATATCCCGGTGAACGCGCCACGATTGACGGCAATATTTTGCAGTCCACTGGTGGTTGGGTGAATTATTGGGGTTTTGAAATTTATAACTCCAACACCAATCGTTACACCTCACAAACTGGCCCATGGCCCACCACATGGTGGGTCAAGTATGATGGTAAGGACGTTGATCTCTGTGTCAGCGGCTTTGATCTACAGGCTCCAAATGTCAAACTGATCAACCTGGTCGTCCGCGATTCGATTGGCGGCGGTTTCGGCATCAGTAAGACAGCGCAGAACACCGAGATGTATGGCTGTTTGTCTTACTACAATGGTTGGCTGGCCCCGGATCGCGCTCATGGCCATGGATTGTACGGACAAAACGCAGCTCCCTACACCAAGAACATCATGGAAAATCTGTTCTACGGGAACCTCGCTCTAGGTCTTCAAGCTACCGGGAATGGCCCTGAACCAATCGCAGATAACTTCAACCTGGAAGGCAATGCCCTGTTTCAGAATGGTATTCTCGCCACTAAACACCAGGCCAATATTCTCGTTGGAGCGTGGCAGGGTCGCGCCCAAAACCCGCGCATTATCGGCAACATGGTTTATGACACGATGGGTAGCGGCTCGGATTCCTACATCGGTTACAGCGGCGGAACGGATAACGCTGTGGTGCAGAACAATTACTTCGGCACCAGCGCCATGTTCTCCACCGCGAACTTTAATATGACCGTGTCCGGAAACCTGTTCGGCGGCGGAATAATCAATCTCGACAAAACCAAGTATCCGAATAACACCTTTCTCTCAGCAAAGCCGACTCAGAACGCGATCTTCGTGCGCCCAAACAAGTATGAAGCGGGCCGCGGCAATATCGTCATTTACAACTGGCAGAAGCTGAACACAATTTCAGTTGATCCTTCGGCGGCTGGGTTGAAGTCCGGCGACGTTTATGAATTGCGTAACGCGCAGAACTTCTACGGCGATGTCATCACCGGCACTTACAATGGTGGTTCCATTTCCATTCCAATGACCGGTCGCACAGTTGCGAAACCGCAAGGAGCAAACTTCACAACGCCTGCATCCACGTTCCCGGAATTCGGTGTATTCGTGATCATGAAGAAAGCTGGCAGCGCACCGCCGCCAGTGAACACCGCCCCCGTTGTTTCTTCCATCGCAAATCAAACGATCCAGGAAGATTCGGCGACTGCACCAATCTCATTCACTGTTAGCGACGCAGAAACTGCTGCCGCAAACCTGAGTGTTACCGCAAGCTCTTCCAATCAGACGCTCGTTCCGAACGCAAACATCGCATTAGGCGGAAGCGGTGGAAATCGCACCATCACCGTCACACCTGCAAAGGAACAATCCGGTTCAGCTACGATTACAATCTTCGTTAGCGACGGCATTAATGTGGTGAACAGAAGCTTTGCTCTGACGGTTACGGCTATCAACCGCGCTCCGCAGATATCCGCAATTGCAAATCAAACCATCAAGGAGAATACCAGCGCGGGGCCGATCGGCTTCACAGTAAGTGACCGCGAAACCTCGGCAGCAAACCTATCGGTCACCGGCACCTCCTCTAACACGACGCTTGTTCCAAACGGCAATATCGTCTTTGGCGGCAGCGGTTCGAATCGCACGATTACAGTAACGCCAGCGGCAAATCAATTCGGCACAGCCACAATTACCGTTCGAGTGAGTGATGGTGTGAATATCACAAGCCAGAGCTTTGCTTTGATTGTTGAGGCCGTGAACTCGGCTCCTGTCATTTCAAGTATCGGCAACCAGAGCATTCCGGAAGATGGAACCACGAGCGCAATTGGTTTCACCGTGAGCGACCGCGAAACTGCCGCTGCCAACCTGGCAGTCACTGCAAGCTCCGCAAATCAGACGCTTGTTCCGAATGCAAACATTACGTTGGGCGGAAGCGGCAGCAACCGCACCATCACAGTTAAACCGGCAGCCGATCAGTTCGGCACTGTGGCAATTACAGTTGCGGTCAGTGATGGCGCGCTCACAGCAACCACCAGCTTCACCCTGGTGGTCACCGCAGTGAACGATGCCCCGACGATCTCGAGCATCCCCGATCAAACCACCCAGCAAGATACTGCAACCGGGCAGATTCCTTTTGTGATCGGCGATATTGATACTCCGATTGCAAACCTGAGTCTGGCGGGCGGTTCTTCGAATCCAACGCTTGTTCCGAATGCCAACATTGTATTCGGCGGCAGCGGAACGAACCGAACGGTTAAGGTCACCCCCGCAAGCGGACAATCCGGCAGCGCCGTCATCACCGTCTCCGTCAACGACGGCGCGGCCAGCGCGAGCAAGAGCTTCAACCTGACCGTGGACAAGATCGACGACGGCGGCACCAATACCACGGACAACGTGTATCTCGGAATTGAAGCCGAAGACGCTGTTATCGTTTCGCCGATGACCGTGGTGACGGACACGAAAGTTCCCAGCCGCCGTTATGTGCATACGCCGCTCGCGAACCAGGGCACAGCGACTTACACCGTCGAGGTTCCCAAGACAGGCACCTACATCATCTGGAGCAAAATCCTGGGTGAAACGTTTGCCAGCGATTCGTTCTTCGTTGCCGTCAACGGAGAGGAAGACGTCTTTGATGCAGCGGAAAACAAAACTTCTCCTGAATGGCAATGGAGCATTGTCAACGGACGCGGCGGCACAGGAACGCCGTTGAAGCTTGCCCCACGCACGTTTAACTTGTCGCAAGGCCTGAACACAATTCTGATTCGAGGTCGTGAAGCAAACGCTGGCCTGGATCGATTCATCATCACCGATGACCTGAACTACACGCCAACGGAACTTATGGCAACCGATGACGTTGTGGCCGCTTACGCAGGAACAACAACCCAGATCGGGCACACCGATCTGTTACAGAATGACAATTCCTTGTTCGAAGACAAATTGACCATTATCGCAGTCAGTCCCGCCGCGAACGGCACTGTGGTGCTTACCAGCAGCACCATCAGTTATACGCCCAAGGCTGGTTTCAGCGGCATTGACAATTTCAGCTACACCGTCAAAAACGACACTGGCGCGACCAGCACAGCCAACGTCACAGTGGAAGTAAAATCCGCGGACAGGATTCATCTTGGATTCGAAGCGGAGTCCGGGACGTTGGTCTCCCCAATGGTTCTGGAGACTGACAACCTCGTTCCTGACCGCAAATACATCTGGAGCACAAAACAGAACAAAGGAACAGCCACCTACACAATTGATATTCCCAGGACAGACACTTACGTGATCTGGGCGAAAATATTGGGTATCAAGTTCAACAGCGATTCCTTCTTCGTCTCGGTGGACGGCGATAACGACATCTTCGACGCCGCTGAAGGGAAAGAATCCCCCAACTGGCAGTGGAGCGTGGTGAATGGACGTGGATCAAGCGGGAAAGTTCTGGCACTAAATCCCCGAACCTTCACTCTGGCCGCTGGCAAACATACAATCGTGGTCGGTGGCCGCGAATCAAAGGCCGGTCTGGACCGAATCATCATCACCAATGATCGCGATTATGTGCCGCAAGAGGTCATTGCGGTGGCAGATCAGATCACTGCGAGCGCCGGAAGTGTTAAAAAAATTGCAGCGCAGGACCTGCTCTTGAATGACATTTCACTGTTTCAAAACATTCTGACAATCACAGCCGTGAAAAGTGGCGCAACCGGAACGGCAACTCTCAGCGGCAGCACTGTGAGCTACGCTCCGAAGGCTGGTTTCACCGGCACAGACACATTCACCTACACGATCAGTGACGGCCAGGGCAGCACGAGCACCGGGACTGTCACAGTGACGGTTCAATAAAAGACGCCAAGTCATCTCACGGCCCTTGCTTCAGAAATGGAGCAAGGGCTTTTCTGTCACCAGACAGAACGCCCTGCCGCGTGAAACCGCGCAACCGCTTCCCGATCCGGCCATGAATAATATGAGCCCTCGGCAAGATTTAGCGGACTGCGATCCATTTCACCCAGCCTCATTTCCGTCAAAACTTGTAACAGTAACTCCGCGGCAATTGCCTTTGAACGCCGCAGAAACTTGTCCAGGCATTCCCCGGGTTCCACATCGAAACTTCGCTGCGCACAAAGGTCACCGGCATCAATTTTTTCATTCACGAAATAGATCGATACCCCTGCCCTTTTTTCTCCGTTCGCCAACATCCAGAAACTTGGCATGACGCCCCGGTAATGCGGAAGGATGGCGCCATGGATATTCAGAATTCCTCTCGGGGGAAGGTTGATCAGTGGAGCTTTAAAAACCTGCGGGCAACTCACGGAAACGAGCACATCCGGGGCAAGCGCCCGGAGTGATTCCAAAAACTGCGGAGAGTTCACATTGGAAATCGTTGCATAACGCACACGTCGCTTCCGGCAAACTGTTGAAATCGAATTGCCCCGCAGTTTCGCCGCTAATACGCGAGCAGCCAACCCGGCAAAAGCACCGGAACCAAACGTTCCCAAATACTTCCGCGCAGCCATCAACGACGTCTCCTTTCTGTATAACGGGGGCACTGCGTAAACGGCTAACGTTTCAACCGCGCACCAATCTAATACTTTTTCGAAAAAGCTCGGTAAATAGAGCGGATCCTCTGTCGTTAAGAAGGCGATTCTCATGGAATTACATTGTTGGCTAACACTTCATCGAAACGTCCGAATGGGAATGACTTCAGGAGATGCTGCATCCGCTCGCGGAAGAAGCGGCGTCCGAGTCCCTGGGTAAAAATGAGCCGACTCGAAACTTTACCTCGGAAGGTTTGCAGTTCATCCGGATTAAATTCATAGGGATGGCAGTAAAGAATGACTGTCTTCCGCTGATCCGTAAGCGCTTTCACCGCTTCATGGATAATGCGTTTCGGCATCAGACGAAAATAACCGCCGCCAGCGACTGGGATGCGCATTCCACCGATCTGCAACATTGCGACAGGGGCTTCGAGAATGGACTTTCCATTTGCGAGCATCAGTCGCTCTGGAAAACAATTCCAACCGCCAATTCCGTATCGCTTCATCTTTTTTGGAAAAACAGAGGAATCCACCTCAAAACCCGCCTCCGCGAGGATTTCCAAAGCCCAAAGATTCTCTTCCAGAATGGAAAAATCGGGCGCACGGAAAGCGGTGACACGCGCGCCGCAAGCGTCTTCCACTGATTTTTTTGCTGACTCTAATTCAGATCGCAAGGCCCGCCGATCCATCTTAAAAAGAGGACGGTGCGTGTGTCCGTGCGATTGAATTTCGTGTCCCTCACGCACTAACTCTTGCAGCAGGATGGGAAACCTTTTTGCAACAAGTCCCTGAACGAAAAAAGTGCCTTTGACCTTAACCTCATCGAGCATGGCCAGCACACGTTCCATATTGTGCAGCACCCGTTCGCTGATAGGCGCATCGAAATCGACGCTCGATTGATACCAATCCTCCACGTCCACAGTGAAGGCGCATAGTGGAACTAATTTCGACCTGGGCTCCATGCCCGGAAACACTTCGTTTTTCGTGACAACCATAAAATGATCACCTGGTCAGCGGAGGGTCTTGATACTGACAGCTTAACAGCCGAATGAGGTGCATACAGGCATCTTGACACTGCCCCCGAAATTCGATTGCTGCAGGTTGCAGCCGTGCCGCCCAATGTGCTGCCGACATCCTGCCGACAGATCGAGCGACTCGGGCTTTTTCTGCCGGCAGGATGCCGACAGCACATTGGGGCAGTGTCAAGATGCGCCCGTGCATACATCGCCTGACCGCGATAGCTTTCAATCCTAAGCGATCCACTCAGGATTGAAGTTTTAACCCCTCAAAACGTTGCCTCTCCCAACCGGAGAATGGCCAAACAAGCGGGCTAGCGTGACAACAATCTTCAATCCCTGCGACGTGGCCAACACAGTGTGCGGACGTCGTTTCTGCAGTTTCAAAGTGGACAACACACTGTGCGGACGTCGTTTCCACAGTTTCAAAGTGGACAACACACTGTGCGGGCGTCGTTTCCGCAGTTTCAAAGTGGACAACACACTGTGCGGACGTCGTTTCCGCAGTTTCAAAATGGACAACACACTGTGCGGACGTCGTTTCCGCAGTTTCAAAATGGACAACACACTGTGCGGACGCCGTTTCCGCAGTTTTAAAATGGACAACACACTGTGCGGACGCCGTTTCCGCAGTTTTAAAATGGACAACACACTGTGCGGACGTCGTTTCCGCAGTTTCAAAGTGGACAACACACTGTGTTGGCGTCGTTTTCGGAACCACAGAGGAAATAAACCCTTATAATTCCCGCTTTTAATCCGGAGGAACGCGGTTTTTTGGTGCGCGAAGGCAATTTTCCCGAATTTGGGCCGAGAAAATTCTGTTCGCAAAAGGGATTTTCCTCGTGAGGTCGGGACACTGGTTTGTATCCTAAGTGATCTACTTAGGATACTGGGATTGAAGGAGCAGGCCGGGAGGACTGCTCTACGTAACGTAGCCGTCCTCGGCTGCGGTTCACTGGGTGTCTCGCCCAGTGTTCAGGACTGAGACGCACTGCAAGAAAACTGAAATACGCCCTCACCCACGTCTCTTTTCGTTCCTTTTTTGACGCCAACTCAGCGGGTGGACTCGGCAAACAATCTCGAAGTCCCGGAACGTTGGCGCACATATTGAGGGCAGCTCAAAACAAATCCGAATCCGTAACCGATATGCATGCAAATCAAAGCGATGACAACTCCAGGGATCTGTTTAATTTCTCCCCGCATCTGCATCAGGGAGGCGACCGTGAGGGTCGTTAAGTAAACGCCTGCCAAAACAAGGAAGCAGAGCAATGCCGTTGGATACAACAGCGAGAGCATCGCTAAAGTGGTCAGCGCAAGAACGAAACCTGCAGGCGCAACATGTCTTAGACTCGCCTGCCTTGGATGCCTGCGAATCACGTGAACTTTCCAAAAGCCATATTGGACGAACTGGAGGAACAACTTTTCAAAGCTGGCCCTCACGTGATAGACGACGCGCAGCGAGAGGCATTGGAATATCTTTCCATTGGTTTTCCTCAACCGAAAACTGAGTTCATCGTCCTGGTTTCGAACCATCTCTTCATCAAAGCCTCCCACCTCCAGCAGTCGTTCCCGCCTCCAACATCCGCCATGCACCGCATCCACTTCCCGGATTGTTTCCGCCCCTGCTGATGCTTTCAGTGCAGCGCCACCCAAACCGACCCGGGAATAGTAAGCCGCAGCCACTGCCCGCTGCACATAGTTCTTGCCGACAGGAACCAATACCCCGCCGATGTTGTCGGCACCCGTTTGTTGCCGCAATTCCACCACTCTCCTGACGTAATCCTTCGGATACTCACAATGGCCATCAAGTCGAACGATGATTTCCCCTTGTGCAGAGGCGATCGCTCGATTCAATCCGGTGGGAACAATCCGTTTAGGATTGTCGATAAGGCGAATGTTTGAGTGGCGGGATTGGAACAAAGCCACTATTTCCCGCGTGCGATCATTGGACATTCCGTCGGCAATGATGATCTCCAGCTTATCAATTGGATAATCCTGCTTAAGCACAGCCTCAAGACAGCGATGGATGAACGGTTCTTCGTTATAAACCGGGATAACAACACTGACCACCGGCAACATTGCAGCGGTCATTGCCGATTCAGGTGATATGCCTGAACAGTCCAGATGCGTTTTCATATCAACTCAGCCCTGTGTTGCTTGTTGTGTGACATTCAGTGTGCGTTCTGGGCAATGGCACTTTTGAAATGACTCCCCGGAATTTGCCCCGGTCTGTTCGCGGGATTTCCGGCACGCGCTGAATGTGAACTGAAACGTTTCCGATTCGTTCCATGAATCTGCGTCGAATCATTGCATCCACCTCTTTGCTCGAATCGCCGGAGGTGACAAGATTGATAGTAAAACGATCAACGGCCTCCTGGATGATCTGCCCTTCCATGACACCGGGAAGATCGATAAACACCCAATGAAAGCGCACCGTCTGCCGTCCGTCAGGTCCGACAATCACATCTTCCATTCGACCAACCACCTCTTTCAGCACAGGAAGATGATTTCTCCCGCAAGGACAGGATTCGTTCGACCATGCCCCCACATCACCGATTTCATAACGGATGAGCGGTTGTGCCTCATTCAGCAGTGAGGTGCATAGAATCCGCCCTTCCACGCCTGGAGGAACTGGATGCCCATTATCATCCACAATCTCCATGATTCCAAAATCCGGACTGACATGAAGCCGGCCGCATTCGCACTCAGTGGCGAGAACGCAATTTTCAACGGCGCCATATTCTTCATAAGCCCGTGTCCGCAGCGCCCGTTTGATAACCGTCTTCATGGCTCGCGTAAGCTTCTCACTGCAAAGCACAGCCGCCACAGGTTCGTAATCGAGGGTCAACCCCTGCTCAGCCATCATCCGGGCCAGGGAGAAATGCGAATGCGCATAGCCGGTGAGCACGATCGGTTGGTAATGGTTCAGCGCATCGACGTAAAAGCGCACGTTTTCCGGCGAAATATGATAAGCCGAAAAATAGACCTGCCGTTCAGCCCAATTGTATCTCTCAAAAGGAGGACGCGATATTCCCCGGGGCACAACCAGCCTTCCACCAATCATCGAGCGTGGCGCATGAATGCTTGTTCCCGCCCATCCCAACGACCGAACCTCTCGCGCGGCAATGAATCGGCGGTGATCGTCTGCGGTGCAAACAGCGGTGATCGGTGTTCCTGTGCTGCCACTGCTTTGATAGCGCAACAGTTTTTCCTGGCCCTTGGTTTTCTGCGCCACGAAGGAATCGGGATCAGAACGCAAATCAGTCTTCGGCGTCACCGGCAAATGCGACAACCTCTTGGGAGTTATTCCTTCCAGGTCATTTTTGTTTATTCCCGCTCGCTGCCATTTTTTCCGGTAATATGGAACGTGTTCAAATGCGTGGCGCAGAACCCGGCTGAGTTCGGTTTGCACATATTCCTGCATTTCTTCCGGCGACCAACGATCGCGCTCGCGAAATCCGCGCACGTATTCCTGGAACTTGCCACCGAGTCGTTCCCGCTTCCAGGCCAGTCCAAAAATGGATATGCCGAGATTCTGTATGGAGACGGGGACGTACGGATACAATCGTTCAAGAAAATGAGCCATAACGTTTAAAGCGGGTTGAGTCTGTTAGCTGGCCTTCGTGATCAACTCAAACCAGTCGGCTTGTTCCTGAACAGCGCGTTGCTGTTCAAAATGAGAAAGAAATCGTTTCCGCGCTTCGCAATGCATTTGATGCCGCAACTCCGGCGCAGAAAGGATCTTGTGCATGGCAGCGGCGAGTAAGCCTGGATCATCAGGCGGCACCAACAAACCATCCAGGCCGTCCCGCACGATTTCAACAATGCCACCCACTTTTGAGGCAATGACCGGAGTGCCAACCGCCATGGATTCGATGTTCACCATCCCGAACGCTTCACTTCGGCTGGGGACAATTGTGGCAATCGCATTGGCCATTCGTTGCAAGACCTCCGCATGGCCCAACTGGCCGATGAAATGGCATCGGTCTCGAACTCCCAATTCAGACGCCAAATCAGCCAGCGCACCCCGCCCCGGACCTTGTCCGATGAATTCCACATGCAGAAGAGGATTGCTTTCCCCCAACAAGGCCAATGCCCGAATCAAAACGTCCTGTCCTTTGGAGGGAAACAACCTGCCGACACAAATTAGCTTACCCGGTTTCGGCGTTTCACCGGTCACGCGAAGTTTACAGGCAGGATCCGCCAATGAATTGTGAAACAGGCGAACTTTAGAATCAGGAATTCTGTAATGCCGTTTCAGATCCGCTGCACTTGCAAGCGAGTTCGCCACAAGATGAGTGGCACGGCCGTAAACGAACCTTTTGCGCCAATTACAAAGTGCATTTTTGAAACTCATCCCTCCTGCATCGCGAACGAGTTGCTCTGTCACGGTGTGATACCATGCGACGCGCCTGGGAATGCGCTCAATCCAACCCACGGTCAGCATAAGATTCACAGCAGCAAAATTCGCGATCAGACAACTGGGATGATGTTTTTCAAAGAGATCCTTCAAGAATCTTGCATCGTGCAAGTTCGTTGGCCTCTCCGAAGGCCAGGTATAAATCGCAGGCTGGCCGTCATGTTTCTCCAGATCCGTGCGGCGGTGTGGCGCAAGGATCAATACCCGGTGCCCGCGCCCCACCAGTTCGTTTGCAAGCGCGACAAAGTGATGCGGCACAGGATTGTCGCCCAAACTTGTTCCGATGAAAAAACATTGAGAGTTCACGACTGCAACAGGTTTTAAGCCGCACAGGAAGGGACTGCGGATTCGTCGGTGGACAATCGCAATACTTTCTTCCACTTGGGTAATATGACCGACCAATCTAACTCTTCAGCCTTGGACCGGGCGTTGCCTGAAAGTTTTTCTGCCAGGCCAGGTTCATCGAGAATCCTGCAAACCGCCGAGGACATTGCATCTGCATCTCCCACAGGAACCAAAAGAGCATCGTGTTCTTTCTTCAGAAGAAAAGGAATCCCGCCAACCTCCGTGCTGATAACACACAACCCGCACGCCAACGCCTCAAGGACACTCACCGGGGTGTTATCAATGGTTGACGTATTTAGAAAAATGTCAGCGCGTGCCAGCCAGTTTGGCACCTCGTCTTTTCGAATCCCTCCCACAAATGTCACCTGTTTCTCCACGCACAAATCTCTCGCCAACTTTTTGGTTTTCTCGAGACTGCCATCCTTTTTGTCTGGTCCCACCATCGTCAAATGCGCTTCGGGAAACTGATCGGCAATCAGCTTCAACACTCGTGGCGCCAGTGTTGGATTGTATATCTCGTGAAAGGATCGCAACCAGATGAGCGATGGTTTAGCGCAACGCCGCAGGCGGAATGAATACCGATGCAAATCCAATGCATTCTCCATCAAACGAACATCAGTTCGGTACATGGACATGCTCTCCTGCAGGTAACCAGAAGGCGAAAGAACCGACTGTGCCGACTCCAGCAACCGCCTCACACGATCAGCATTGGCTTGCGCAAAAACGGGAAGATTCCCCCCATGCAATGTCAGGACATATGGTTTGTTCAAACGGCGCAGTAACCCGCAACAGGCTTCTGCCCAGATGAATGCAGGCCCGCTAAAGACTGCCACATGGGCAATTTGATAATCGTGCCGCCGAGACCATACGGTTCGCAGCATATCGAATAATCGAGGCAACCGCGCAGCTTTTCTGGAGGTGGTAATGACATTTGTTCCCTCAACAACAAGTCGTTCTGCCAATTCTTCACAGACCGTCTTGGATCCATGACCGTTGGCAAAAAGAAAATTACTTATCAGCAGAATACTTTTCATGCGCGTCCCGTTTGTCTCCCCTGCTCCATCACCACGTCGTAGATCTCACAGATTTTGTGGAGCACTGAATCCGCGCTGTAATGTTCGGCAACACGACGCGAAAAGCTGTTGGAGAATTCCTTGCGCATCTTCGCAGACCGAAGAAGAAGAAGAAGCGCGTGAGCGAGGGTGTCCGGTGACGATGGCGGCACCAGAAGACCGACTCTTCCCTGGTCGAGAACTGCACCGCATTCGCCCACATTGGTTGCAACTGCCGGCAACCCGGCCATCCCATATTCTATCAACGCAAGAGGCAAACCCTCTGATGAGGAACTCAACACACCGATGTCGCAGTTCTTTAATATGCCTTGAACGTCAGTCCGGGAGCCTAGCCATGTAACACTTTGACAGAGATTCAACTGTTCAATCGTCTCTTTGAGTCGCGCCAGGCATTTTGGGTCATTTGCCGCCCCGACAAGCAACAGATGCGCGTCAGGAACATTGCGAACGACACGTCCGAATGCGTGAAGAAGGTTTAAATGGTTTTTTTCCGGACGCAGATTTGCCACACAGACAATCCGGAAACCAACCTTCCCGGGAAGCTTACAGGCGCCGACTGCGGCACCGTCCGAAAACGAAGCAAAATTAGATACGTACCAGACACGTTCCGATCTGATGCCTAATTTTTCCCGTGCCCAGGCAGCGAGCGGTTCGGTAACACTGATGATTCCTGCCGTTCTTTTTGCGGCAAACCGGTACACCGCAGCTTTCCGTTCCTCCGTTTCAAAACGCCCGTAGTGATCGTGCCAGATGAGTTTAATCTGCCGCCGCAGCAGTGACGCAGCCACTCCAATAAACAAAGAGGTGCCGTGTGCATGTAGAATATGAATCTGATGGTCGCAGAGGTACCGGCTGAGCTTGCGAATGGCTTCAAGGTCAAAGCGCCCCCTGCGCGACAAAGACAACGTCATTACATCGGGAGATACTTCTTTTTCCAAAGAACCCGTCTGGCGAGTGATGCAAAGATGAGAGCGATACTGTTTCGGAGGCAAACTGTTGGCCAGGTTTACCGCCATTCGTTCCAACCCTCCCGGCGACAGGGTATCCGTTATCTGCATGACTCCGATGCGTTCCATTTTTGTTGCCCTCAAACCTTCAACGAACTAAAAGCCCACCTTCTCCACCTCAATACATCACGTAAACCGAGTCCGAGACCCCTTCTTCCACACTTTCGGTGGCGGGATACTGCAACCCAAGTTTAATCACCTTTTCAACCACTGGTTGCAGCGCTTCCTTAACCGTGCCCGTACTCCAGAACTGAGTAATAGCCTGCGCCATTCCGGCAGGATCTGGTTCAGCCATATCCATCTCCTGTGGGATACAAAATATTGATTCCGCCGAATAGAAGTTCGCGTGCTTCGCCCAGGTGCTGGACGAGCCAGGGGATTGAATGGAGATGCGCCCCCCATACTCCTTTTGCGCCCTGGCCACTGCTCTCAAGAAATCGTTCCGGTAAATTTTTTGTAACGCTTTGTTAAAAGCCGCATCATTTGGGGGTGCCGGAGCGTCCTCATTTTCTTCGACGTGCCCTTTGGCTTCGGGCCATTCCAGTTGGTCTTCTTTAAACAAAATGACGTTCCCCATCACGAGCACATCCATTTCGGTACGCATGAAACAGCGATAAGCATCGTGCGGAGTGCAGATGATCGGTTCACCGCGAACATTGAAGGAAGTGTTCACGATCACGCCATAGCCGGTGTCTTTTTCAAAAGCGCGAATGAGATCATAATACTCCGGATGATCCGCCCGGGTGATCGTTTGCACGCGCGCCGAATAATCAATGTGCGTCACAGCAGGAATGTCGCTGCGCTGTTGTTTGACTACCTTCGTCAGATCGTCCCCTGGCGTACGAGCAAACGGAATGCATCGATCTTTCTTAACTGGCGCCACCAGCAACATGTAAGGGCTCTCACTTTGGAGCTCGAAATATTCGCTTACCTTCTCCGCCAGCACGGTGGGAGCGAAGGGACGGAATGATTCGCGATACTTGATTTTCAAGTTGAGCGTCGCCTGCATCTCCACATTCCGCGCATCGCCAATGATCGAACGCGCACCGAGTGCTCGCGGCCCAAACTCGAGGCGTCCGGAAAAATGTCCCACTACTTTTCCATCAGCCAATAGTTTTGCCACCGTTTCCGCCCGCTCTGCTTTTGGCAGAACTCGATGCGGATAATCGTTTGTTTCGACGAATGCGCGGATTTCGTTTTCGGAAAACTCAGGCCCAAGGTAGGAACCTCCTTGCCGATGTCGTTCCCCTGATTTCATCGGTCGAGGCAGGCTGAAGTAAGTATGGCAGGCATCGAGAGCCGCTCCGAGCGCGCATCCGGAATCACCTGCCGCTGGCTGTATCCAAATATCCTCAAACGGCCCTTCACGCAGAAGACGGCCATTCGCCACGCAGTTCAAAGCAACGCCACCCGCCAGGCAGAGCCTTTTCATTCCGGTCAACCGATGCACGTAACGCGCCATCCGCAGCAGGCACTCTTCGGTGACCACCTGGATGGATCGCGCCAGATCCATTTCGCGTTGCGTAATCCAATCATCGGGTTTGCGAGCTGGTCCGCCGAATAAGTCAGCGAAACGCCCATTGGTCATCGATTGTTCGGAAAGAAATCCGAAATACTCCATGTTCAATGCGATCGATCCGTCCTCCTTCAAGTCAACGAGATGTTTTAAAATGGTCTCCACATATTTAGGTTCACCATAAGGAGCCAGCCCCATCATTTTGTATTCGCCAGAGTTCACTTTGAACCCGGTGAACTGAGTGAACGCTGAATAGAGCAACCCAAGCGAATGAGGAAAATTCATCTGCTTCAACATTTGGATCCGATTCCCGCGACCCATGCCAATGGAAGCAGTCGCCCATTCCCCCACCCCGTCCACTGTGAGAATGGCAGCGCTTTGGAATGGCGACGGATAAAACGCGCTCGCGGCATGCGAGCGATGATGTTCTTCCTGGAGAACCAACCCGTCATACTTCAGATAGCGCCGGATGAGCTGCGGCAGATGAAGTTTGTAACGCGCCCACGACGGCAGAATTCTCATCCAGGCATCCTCGCCATTTGGAGCAATAGCCAATTGCGTGTGCATCAAGCGCTCAAAGGTCTGCGCGGCGTTGTCGTAATAAACCACAGCCGCGAGATCCCGCTGATGAATACCCCCTTCTTCGAGGCAATAATTTGCCGCGTAATGTGGAAAGCCGCGATCGTTCTTTTTGCGCGTGAACCGTTCTTCTTCGGCTGCGGCAATGATTTCTCCATCCTTGATCAGGCAGGCAGCCGAATTGTGATAGAAGCATGAAAGTCCAAGGATATACGTCGGTTTCGTTTTGAGGCCAGCCGAGCCGGAATAAAACGTTTTCTCTTTCACAGCCGGCAGCAGCTTCCGAGAGCGAATCTCTTCAGAAATTAATTCTGCCACCTTCCGATGGCCATTCTGGCAGAAGTGCCCATCGTGCTTGAACGTGAGTCCAATCCGTTCCTTGCGAGAGAGTTTAAGAAGTGGAGTCGTAATATCCGCCACATGCACATTCTCCGACGGTGCTTCCAGTTTTCCATACAGTTTCTGATAAACCGGGGCCAGACGGTGTACGGAGAAGTAATAGCTGGGAATCGGAACAATCATCACCGGCTTCGGCGAAGCTCCAGAAAGAAACCGCTTTAGAATGGCTTGCATCAATTGCCACCCCGGACTGCCTTCCGAAGCGTAATCCGGATGCGGCTGTAAACCGTTCAATCGTAAGATTCTCGAACGCAGTTCCACAGACAACTCCGACTTCGTGTTGCCCATCAAGTCACGCAAGCGCGAAAACTTAGGATCATTCCGATACATTTCAATGGCGCGACTAAACAGTGAGTGATCGTCATCAGACTTAACGTCATCCGCCGATGGCCTTTGTAGCGGCACCGGAACATGGTTCAGGATTAACTGCCCGTCTTTCAGGGTGAAATACGGCTTCGGCACCAGGATCCGTTCTTGTGTCACACGATCAATGGATGGCCGATGCGAGAGCTTGATCCTTTCAATGTTTTCCACAAAGACGCAGAGCACGATCAGGTCGGCGTCAACATCGCGGGCGTATTGTTCAAAGATAAGCAACTGCTGGTCTGTGCCAGAACCCGAGAGTGCATAATTGAAGATCTCCGCATTGAGCGTTTGCCCAATCAGATCTGAAAAACGTTCATGATTATCCACCCCATCGCCCGCGGTATAGGAATCCCCAAAAAACAGAATGCGCGGACGCTCGCCCTTCGGCTTGTTGAATTCAACGTCTGAGCGGAAACCCTCGGAATTCGTGCGCACGAAATAGCCGCCTGATTCGTTCGGGATTCGAGCATTCAGATTGGAAACAAAAAGATGCCCGATCTGTTCATGATGCCGCAGAACCATTCGATGCGTGGATTGTTGTAGCAGAAACATATTTTCTTCTTAAGTGATTTGACCAAGATGCCCGGGAGGAATCGGACAGAACGTTGAGATGTTTTAACGGATTACGTTGCTACGGAGCGCGGCTGTGTCCGAAGGATCAGCCGCAGCGCGTGAGATTGTTCGAGTGTCATAGAAGGCTCGACAGCGCAACGTTCCAGCCTTGAGCGCTACGGCTGATGCTTCGCACACAACCGCGCTCCGAACGTAGCAACGTCAAGGTGCGCCCCTCCCGCTGGGAGAGGGGATTCGCGTCTTGAGTTGCCAATGTTCAATCATCACCTGGCGCAATGCCTCCCGAAGTCCTTCCAAAGAATAACGCTGCGCCCATTCCGCTGCGCAGCGAGCCATCGCCCGGGCCTCTTCGGGTTGATCAGCGATTTGCTGCAATGCTTTTCCTAATGCAACAGGATCGCGCGGTGGAACGAGAAAGCCGCGTCCCTCTCCCAACATCTGCGGCATCATCCCGCGTTCCGTGCCGATGCAGACGCAACCGAAGGCCATTCCTTCCGCGACCGCTTTCGGCCATCCCTCTATATTCGATGCAAGCACGAGCACATCCGCTTCTTCGTATTGGCTCAACACATCATTAAAGCTCAGACCGCCGAGGAATTTCACTTGATGACCGACCCGCAATTCAGCAGCCAGATTGCGCAACTTTTCTTCCTCAGGCCCTTCTCCCACCACGACACATTCGACCGCTCGATTCGGAACATTCAGCGTTGCGACTGCCCGGAGAAGAACGTCCACATTCTTCGAAGCGGAAAGGCGTCCGACGAACAGGATTCGGTAAACATCTGGATCGCGCGGACGAACCGCTGCGGATCTTGCCTGGCCAATTTGTTCCTCCGTCAACATCGAGGTAAAAAAAGGAACCACATTCGCCGGTTGGTCCGGCCACCGACCATAAACTGTCACCGGACTGTTCCACCACTTCGAGCGAAGCAGGAACCGTTGGAATCGCCACGCAGACGGTTCTCCCGCATACGGCAACCATTGCGTGGCATATTTTGCGATGAGCTTTCGACTGAAAAGCGGCCCCAGCAGAAGCGTGACAAGTCCAAGATCACACGGGCACCGGGTGTGAATGGCATCGGCACCGCGCATGTATTTTGCCACCTGGAAAAGAATCCCTGGAAGTGCAAAGAGTTGGAGAAACTTTGCCTTCAAGCCATCGCCACCCGCTTCTTCCACCGGCACTACCCGGACGTTGCGTTGTGCGAACAGACTACAATCTGCCGGAGGGACTCCCCTTCTTAAGGTTCCGGCCACTGTAACGTCGCCAAACAATTCGGCCCAAACATCGATCTCCCTCGCATACGGTGTGTAAGCGTAATAGCGCCCTTGATGCAAATAATGATCCACCCGCGTCACAACCAACAGTTTTCTGGGGAAAATCATACTACGATAACGTTATTCCTGCGAATTGAGCGCGTCAGAGTCGCCAGAACGTTATTCCTGCCATTTGACGGAGTCAGGCGATGCCTGAGAACGTTATTCCTGCCGTTTGACGGAGTCGGACGGTGCCTGAGAACGTTATTCCTGCCGTTTGACGGAGTCGGACAGTGCCTGAGAACGTTATTCCTGCCGTTTGACGGAGTCAGACGATGCCTGAGAACGTTATTCCTGCCGTTTGACGGAGTCGGACGATGCCTGAGTACGTTATTCCTGCCAATTAAGGACTACTTGGGCGTAATCCCACGCAACTTCGGTTAGGAATCAGGTTACCGGCCCTCCCGTTTACCCTCGCGCACTTGTGAACTGGGAGTGCACAGATGCATGTTATCAGGCCCTCTAACGCCATCAATCCGGGCGACGGAATACGCCGTACCAAGAAGAGCCATTCCAAGCAAAATACCCGAATTGATATCATTTCCGGAAACCGAAACCATCGTCAGCGCATAAGCGAAAAAGCATGCCATTGGGAAAAGCCCGTGTTCACGGACACGGAACCCTATTTTCGAAAAAATCATTAGCAGCCACGCCAGAAAGCTGATCAATCCAACCAAGCCGACCTCGACCAGTAGTTGCATAAACAAAGAATGGAGCGCCACCCTTTTTCCCACGGCATACTGCACCCCCGGAACTTCCGGAGAATATTTGGCATACATCTCCGGCCCACGCCCGGGACCGTGTCCATGGATGATGCTGTTGATCGATCGTGTGAATGCATATTCTGACACCATCCATTGATCTGATCGTCCGCTGGTCTTCTTGCGCACAGATTGACCCTCACCAAATGTGCGTTCCCAACCTTTCTTCAAAGCAACACCGTAGGGACTCATCAAAACGATGCCTATGCCGATAATGCCTACGATGCAAAGCGACACCAACCGCGTCCTTTGCTGTTTTCCGAAGAGGAGCAGAATTAAAACTCCAACAGCAGCAACCAGCCACGATGCCCGGGATGTTGTCAGCGCCAGAAGAACTGCAGTTGGCGCCAGCATCAACCAACGGCACATTGGCTTTTCCTGGAGGTGAAGCCAGCGCCCGCGATCAAACATCAGTGCCAACAAACCGAACGCGAGAGGGAGACCTAGTTGTCCGGGATTTCCAAGCAGACGTCCTTCAACCGCAATAATGCCAAGTCGATCAGAAGTTCCCATTTGAGGAATCATGGCCAATCCCACCAGCCACGCTGAAATGATGGTTCCAGTCAGCGCCACCCCCAGCAGGAGACGATTGCGGCTCAATAAAAGAACGCACAGAACCGTGAATGCCAGTTCGAACAGGCGCAGGTTGATTGCGTAATCGCGGGTGTTGTAGAGGCTCAGGGTATAGTAAATGCCAACCCATATCACCACTCCCCAAAACAAACCAAACTGGCGCAACGTCTGCGAGAAACGATTGGACGCTGAAAAAAAGTAAAATCCGAGAAGCACAAGGAACATCGCGATGATCACATTGTAGAAAACAAAGCTGCGCAGCAGATTCAAGAAAGGCGCCGCAGCCAGGATCAGGCAAAGAAGTTCATCTCGCCTCCCCATCAGCATCGCTCGCAACAGGACGAGGCCAAACAAAAGCCAAAAACATTTCCCAGCCCATTCTGCGCGGCCAGTGGCCAGGAGAGCGGCCGCAGGGAGAGTGCAAAACAAAAGTTGGAGCAGGAAAGCTCGCAGTGAAAAGCGATATACGTAAACCGGTTTACTTACCTGGGGAAGACGCGCCCCTGAATGCAGCGGCCTGACAGTTGATGCATAACTGTTCATACTGTCTTTGCAGATACCACGGCTGCATTCGTTTCGCGGAGGTTAAATGCGTATTCACTCCGAGCAGGAGATTCCTGATGGCGCGGAGGTGAAACCAGGCACTCAATCAGCCCTTTGGTGGTGCCAGTCGCAAAACCCAGGTAATAAGGCCTCCAGGGACGAACCAGGAACGAAGCGGTGTAATAGGCGGTCATCAACACATGATCCATCCAGAATAGGAACTGATTCTTCGCCCCCGGATCCGGCGAGTGACGTCTCCAGATGAAATAACGATTTCGAACCGCCATTTGCCCTCGCGCAATTCCCGCCGGTCTCCCGCTGTCTGCATGATGATGATCCACCCGCGCATCGCCGCACACGAGCAACTTCCATTCTTTGCCGATGCGCAGCGACATCTCCATGTCTTCTCCCTGCGCATACCCGTAAAAGAACTCGGAGAAACGATGTTTCAAAAACACTTCACGCCGATAGGCAGCCGCTCCGCCTGAAAGAAGGTCCACTGGTCTATTCCCACTGAAGGGCTGCACCATGTCCCATGTTCCAGAAGAACCACAGTGATGATATTGCCCCGGTGCCCCCTGTGGAACGATACGAAGTGCATGTCGTAACCGCCAAAGTAACGTTTTGGGCTTGTTGATCCCGTTTGTCAGAAAACCGCGCACCGCTCCGACTTCACCCTTTGTATCCGCGACGAACACACCGTGAATCGATTCGAAATAGCCGGGCTCTGGCAAGCAATCATCATCCAGAAAAAAGATAAACTCTCTCGTGCAGGCATCGATGCCTACGTTCCGTTGCCGGGTGAGGCCAGCCGGACTCCTGACATAAACGAGATTGAACGGTAATTCCTTATCTTTGGCCCAATCCTGAATCGCGCGATCGACGGCATCATCTGGTGAACCATCAATAACAAGGAACTCACCAGGCGCATCTTCCAGCATCGCAACAACTCCAAGCAGCCTGACCATTTCTGCCGGCCGGCGAAATGTCGGCACAATCAACGCGCACTGGGGCAAGGCAGAATAACCGGTGGCCAGCTTGTGCCACCCCTGCAATTCCTGGAGTTCCTGTTTCATTGTGTGATCTATACTTTCTGAAACACAAGGAACTGACTCGCCCCCGTGGATTCCGCTCGAGTCGCCACCCATTCGTGGTCAGCGAGGGACTTCAACAATTTCGCCAAAGGCAAATAAATCCAGCGCACAGGAATCGCAGCATAGGCTGCGGTCTTTTTAAGCCCGCTAAATCCTTGCGCTTTGCGGCGGAGATCCATATTCGCGAGGAAGACCGGCGATGTGAGAAGCAGAAGGGTTTTCGAAATGGCTAGTGTTGCTTTTGCTTTCACACTTTTGCCCCGCGACACCTGCAACCATTTCAGAACCATCCCTGGGCCGCACGCGCAAACGCCTTCAACGCCGCCCCAGAATTGGTTTCCAAAGAATGAAGTTTGCAGCCGCAGGTCGTGCCTGGAGAAAAGCGCCACCAGGTCACGACTCTTCATCCTGCGAAGATGACTGGGATCTTCCCAGCACCATTTTTCTTCACCAGTCGGTGATTCAATACAGCCATCGCGCATCAAAGTGGTGAGCTTCCACTCAAGGGAACCTTCGTTGGCACACGGCAGCGTGATGCAAACGCAACCGCCTTTCCGCACCATTCTCGCCATGTCGAAAATGCTCTTCTCAAGATCCAGGACGTGTTCCAGAACATGACTCGAAAAAATCAGGTCGAAGCTTTCCCCTGGATAGGAAGCAAGCGCGCCGTCGAACCCGGCAAAATAACAATCCGGATACCTCGTTTGAGCCGTCCGAATCGCCTCGTTCGAAATGTCTATCCCGTGAATCTCAGATTCTGGAAAAAATTCTTTCAGTAATTCAGTGCAGCCACCCGCGCCGCATCCGTAATCGAGCACTTTGGCGCAGGAAAGCGTCCGGGGCACACACTCCAACATCGTCTGCAATTGCTCGTTATGACGGTCATGATGTTTCTTGCAATATTCGCCCGAGAATCGCCTGTCATAATACTCGGTCAGATCCGCCAGATCCGGTGCGGACACCGATGGATGGTGCGCCAGATCAGCAATGTTCGCCGTTATACGATTTGCTTTACTCATGATCGTCAGTGGTTTTGCCCGGAGCGCACCTTCTCAAAAGTATCGAGCATCACGGGGAGCCAACGCTTAACCGAGTATTCCTCTTCACAACGCTTTCGCCCTTCAATTCCCATCGCTGCACGCAATTCAAAGTTTTGCAGCAGACACTTCAATGCCGCATACCACTCATTGTCGTTGCCGGCCAACAGACCTGTCACTTGATGCTGCACAACTTCGCGGTTCGCTCCCACGGGCGAGGCCACTGTTGGCAAACCTGCCGCCATGTATTGCAACAGCTTTAAAGCGCATTTCCCCTTTTGAAATGGATCGTCTGCCAATGGCATGATCCCGATATCGAATTTTTCCTGTAGAGATGCTTCCTCCTCCTTTTTCCACGGAATGAATTTCCAACGCAGAGACGCAGGCAAAGTCGTCGGCCGGGTATTTGTGATAACGACCAACTCGAAGTCGGCCTGACGCTGCAAATTCTCTAGCATCGGGAGATACGGCAGGAGTGTCGGTCCAATGGATTGATCCGAACCACTCCAACCGATTCGTACCGTGCCCTTTGTCTTCGTCTGATCGTATGCTTTCGGAACATAGCCATCCGTATCAACAACGGTGGGAATAATGGTGATGCGATCGGTGTATTGGCGCGCGTACTGGGCCAGGTATTCGTTGCCGGGAGTGACCCACGCGGCATTCTGACAAAGCCAACGCACAATTTTTTCTCCCTTTCTGCCAGTGAAGATGGCGTCGTCAAAATCGTAAACACTCTTCCTCATGACATGTTGAAACGCCGACTGGAAGATTGGTCCTTCAGAGGCCAAATCGCGCCCGACATAGATCACGTCAAACTGATCGGCCTGCAAAAGGTCACGCGCGCGGTTGATCCTCATCAGGCCCCGGCCCATGCGATAGTGTATCGCCCGCCCAACTCGCGATGCCAACGGACTCTTCCACTGGCGATCCGGATTGTTGGGCCGATGATCCACCTGCCATCCAGATTGTTCCAGGTACGGAATGAACTGGATAAATCGGAAGCGGCTGGCCGGGCAAAATCCGCTTTGTGTAATCCCCAGAAGTTTCGGCATAGAAGTTAATTGCTAATTGGCTTGTTGAAATCACTGCCCCCGGGCTGTCGCTGCCAGTTTACGAACCCCGCTCTTCACCCAGGAACCGAGTTGGACACGCTTCTTCAACTCCGCATTGTCCGCTCGTAAACGGGTATTTTCATTCTCAGCACGCGCGAGGCGGATCTGCAGCTTTTCCGGATCAAGTTCCTCGAAAACCGACTGTCCTGCGTATAATTGGTTCAGTCGTTTTTGCGGAAAAAAAGTATAAGAACTCTGAGTGCCCAGGAGATCGGAAGGCATACGGCATTGCTTCAGGTTCGAGCTGGCGGCGAACGCAACCATTTTCCGGATCAAGGCGCAAACCCGCTGAACTGAACTGCCGTCACAGACCAAATTATCCGCCAATGATTCCTGCTGAAAAGCGATCTTCGCAGGCGGAGGATCGAGCAACTCGGGAATGACCGTCCGGATGTGTTCTGGCGCCGAGATCACCCAGGCAGTTCGAACAAACGTGGGGACATTATGATAATCAAGCGCGGCCACCGGTCGCCCGAGCAACATCGCTTCCAGCATGGCGGTGCTCGGTGTGCTGATCACCGCATCCACATTTTCAACAACACCCACCAACTCAGCACTCGCGATTTGATCAAGTTGATTTGCGACACCCAGTTCAGTCGCAACTCCCCTACTGAGTCGCCAAAGTGTTTGGATATGGGAAAGCGTATCAAGATGGGCTTTCAACTCGCGCAATGAGCGGAGGGTTGTTTCCCGCTGACGCGCATTAAACCCCGGGTTCTTCGCAGTCATCACTAGAAGGCGTCGTCCTGGTTTCTCCGTCGGCTCTGACGCGCGGGAGCAAAGGTAGTCGAGCCGAGGCATGCCGGTGAGTTCGACCCGTGCGTCATTCCCCCATCCGGCGATTCGACGCAAACTTTCATGTCCGATGCAGGCAATCTTGTCTGCCATTACGGGTTGATGCTGCGGAGCACCGCCACCCGCCCCGAACAATGGGTTTTCATACTGGCAACGCCATTCAAGGATGCCGTCCTGAAGAACCAACGACGGGATTCCGTCTCCACGGGCAGCATCCAGGCAGCGCAGAATATCCAGCGGATAATCATTGATGCACAACACGAGATTAGGTTTCTCTCGGACCATGGGCGACGGATCCCATTCGCTGTCGTGGATAAACTCCGCCTCCGAAGCCATTGCTTCTTCAATGGGTTTGATATGCGCGAGCTGGTCTCGCAAGAGGCACCAGATTTTCATTAGCAGAAAGGATACGAATCAGTGAGCCACCAACCCGGCACGCGTGGAGAGGGCTGAGTTCCAACTGGGTGGCATGTTCTTTCGCACCTCGATATTCTCGAAAGAACCACTCTGGCGCGCGCCGACCCGTCGCGCCCACTTGGCCATCCGCATAATTCCATCCTGCAATTCCACGCATTCACCATCGCCAAAGAGACGCCTGGCCTTTTCGTGGCTTGCGTAAACGTGCTGCACTTCGTTGCGCGGTGGCAGGAACTTGATTTCCGGTTGCACGTCAAACGCGCAGGCAACCACCTCGGCGAGCTGCTTTACGCTGTAAGGTCTGTCTGCGCCGATATTGATCACTTCGTTGTAGGCAGAGCGCACATTCACACTGCGGGCAATGTGCGGCGCAAGATCATCAATATGGCTAAACGCGCGTGTCTGGCTGCCATCACCGAAAATGGTCATCGGCTGTCCCTGCATGATTTGGTTCATGAAAATACCAATGACATTCCGATAGCGGTCCCCGATATTTTGATTCTCGCCGTAAACATTGTGTGGCCGGAAAACGACGTAATTCAGCCCAAACATTTCATGGGCAGCTTTCAAGTCGAGTTCCACAGCATACTTGCTGACGCCATACGGATCTTCCGGTCGCGGGATCATCCGCTCTTCCATCGGCAGGCGGTTTGCGCCGTACACTGCAATGGATGAGGCAAAGACGAAACATTTGCATTCGTGACTGATCGCGGCATTGATCAGGTTAACGCTCCCAATAAGATTATTTGTGTAATTGAATCTTCGGATAAAGTGAGAGAGTCCTTCCGCCGCGTAAGCCGCCAGGTGATAAACGTAGTCAAAATCGTAAACTTCAAATAACTGGTTGATCAGTTTGTGGTCAGTGACAGAACCCTCAACAAAATCAACGCCGCTGGGAACATGATCTTTAAAGCCACCGCTCAGATCATCCAGAACCACCACCCGCTGCCCCATATCACGGCAATGCCGCGCAACGTGTGATCCAATGAAACCTGCCCCGCCAGTCACCAATGATGTGTACATAGTTCTCCTTAAAATTCCCGAATTTAGTTCCTGTTGATGTTACTGCCTCAGCTTGCCGCTGGATTGTAGATGTCATGAATCCGAAGCAAACCGAGACATCGATTTTCCCGATCTACAACCGGCAAAACCGAAATTTGCGAAGGACGATTCTCCATCAGCCGAAGCGCCTCGTTCAAACGGGCGTCCGGTGAAATGGAAATGGGATTGCGCGTCATGATTTGCTCCGCACGCAATCCGCGAATGTCATCATGCTCCTGCAGGGCACGACGCAAATCGCCATCTGTGATGATTCCTTCCAGCACTTCGCCGGCTCCCGCCACACACGCAGCGCCCAAAGGAAATTTCGTCATGGCTACCACCACTTCCTTCAGAGTGCTGTCGCGACGAACCGTCGCCACGCATGCTTTCCCATGAAAAACTTCACGCACTTTTGCCAGCAACGTGCGCCCTAGCTGTCCGCCTGGATGAAATCTCGCGAAATCATCCAGGGTAAAATTACGCGCCTTCATCAGCGCGCAACAAAGGGCATCTCCCAAAGCGAGGGCAACTATCGCACTGCTGGTCGGCGCGATGTTGCAGGGATCCGCTTCGCAATGAACGGATGCATCGAGCACTACATCCACCGCTGTGGAAAGTGCGCAGGTTGTGCTGCCAAGAATTCCAATAATCGGAGATTGAAATTGCCGTAGCGTCGGCACCAACCGAACGAGTTCCACGGTGCTGCCACTCTTTGAGAGTAGAATCGTGGGATCTCCTGGCGAATAAACTCCCAGATCGCCGTGCAACGCCTCTGCCGGGTGCATATAAACCGCCGGAGTTCCCGTGCTACAAAGGGTGGCCGCGATCTTTTGGCCAATCAGCCCTGATTTCCCGAGGCCGCTCACAATCACCTTGCCACGATGCGCGAGGATCAGTTCGACGGCTTCAATCAGGTTTCCATCAAGTCTGCCAGCCGCGGATTGGATGGCTTCCGCTTCCACCTCCATGACGGATCGCGCGAGACTGACGCTTACTGCGACGGGACTACTGTTGACCTTGGCTGCCATAAGTCAGATTTCAGTCCAATCGCCGCTCTTCTTGCGGAACACGGACATCGATCCTGCTTCCTGGACGAGTTCAAGTTCAGCAGATTGCCGACTCAAAATATCTGAGCGCAGCCGAGCCAACTCGTTCCATTGAGTGGCCAGTTTTCTGCCATTGCCCATGTCATGATGAATGACAAAACCGCCACGGCGCACCAACTTGCCCCATTTGTTATGGTCCCGTTTGGCGCCTTCATAGGAATGGTCGCCATCAATGAAAACGAAATCGATGAGATCCTTCCGTGGAATCTTATTGGCATCGCCGACCACCAGTTCAACTCGGTTCCGCACCTTTGCCTTCTGCAGCACACAATCGAGAACAGCGTCGTCCTGCGGACTAATATCGATGGAAGCCAATTTCCCGTTCTGCCCAATGGCAACCGCCAGCAGCAGTGTGCTCCCCCCGTTGAACCGACCGATCTCTACACCGATCGGATCCGGCAAACTTCGCACCCAACGGAACAACGCCGCCGCCTCATCGAAATCCTGCCGGATGATTCCCCGCGTCATGGGACTCAAGTCGAATAGCGACACAAGATCTTCGAACTTTTCGGGGCGCTCGGAGATTTTGGCATTGCTCCAGTCGAACTGGAACGCTCGATTAAACTCTCGCGCGACGAGTTCGTAATGATGTTTGCGCAATGAGTTGAGAATGGCCTGCGGCGCTAAACCGACCAGGCGATCACAGCAAAATGTAGCAGTCTGTTTCAATGGATTCATAAAACTCCTAATACCTGTCTGGGTGTCTAATGCGGTGTGCTGCCCTCTCTGAACTCGGCGGGCTGGCAGCAGATGGCAGCCCCTTTCCAACCAGATCTAACGTGCGAAACTGCGGGTCAGCAACCGTGCGGCACGGTCATATATTTTCACATGCAACCTGGAGAGAATGACCCGTTCTCGAACCGATTTGTCGAGGACCATAAACCAACCCAATACCAACCCGGAGATGCCGGTCAGAGTAGCGCCGGCAAATGCGCCACCAAAACCGGAGATATTCATGGCCACAGACCTGGCGACATAGGCAATTGGGAACAATACGATCATCAACAGGACGGCCCGTGATGCATCGTCCCAGAGAAACCTCCAAAACGAGTATTTAAACATCCTCGCCGTCAGCAACGGCATCAGCCACATCGAGGTCAACAGTGCAGCCAGGAAGTTAGCGGCAACCACACCGATCAAACCATATTTTAGCCCCAGCCAGACGGAGAGGCTGAGATTGACCACCCCTTCCAGCATGCGAACGAGACATTGACCGCGCACCGCCAGGTTGGCAGAAAGGATAACCCGGTTGGGCATGTTCCATAAACCTGCGATGATCGTGAACGCCAGGGCCAGGTCCACCAGTGGTCCAGCGTAATTCACATCCCCCACCCACTTGCCGATGAAGTTGGCATTTCCCGCCCAGACACTGAAAGCGAAAACCACTGCCAACCCGCTGGAAATTCCAAACAATTGCCGGTAAGCGAACAGGCTTTCGCTCATCTTATTTTGGCCCAGCATCTGGCCGAGCATGGGCCGGGCATTCTCAGAAATTAACCAGACCAACCCGGAGGTTAATTCATAGAAGCGACCCGTCAGGACCAATGCCGTGATGGCCTCCACGGATACGACTTTGGCGGCAATCGCGCTATCCATTGAATGAATGGCCATTCCGGCGATACCGCCCAGACTGAACCAAATGCCCAACCCACCGATCTGTTTGAAGTCCTGCCAGGAGGCGAGGCGGTAACGAATCCGCAGATTTGGCAACAAACGATAGACTCTAAACGCAGCAAGAATGGCCGTGGTTGTGCGGGAAACGACGTGAGCAATCGCGAGCGAAAACACGCCAAAACCAAGTTTCAAAAGCACAACCGTCAAAACAGTCCGAATTACAATCAGCAGAAGACCAATCAGGTTGTCCACATGCATCTGCTGGTTCGCGACCAGGAGAGCGGAAAATGTCTGGCTGCCAATTGAAACCGCAACACCCAGGACCGATAACGCCATCATCAAAGTAGCGTCCCGATGCAGATCCGGGCGGATCGGGAAAAAGTGAGGAAACGCAAAAGACATTGCGATTCCCAGCACAAGTATCACGAGGACAATCAGGTTCTGCGCAAAAAATGCGGTGCTTGCGAGTCGATTGATTTTATCTGTATCGGTCAGGTTACTGAGCCGCGCTGCTTGCGTGCGTAATCCAGCGGTTATTCCTATGTCGAGCAGCGCGAGCCAGGTCAGGACATCCAGTGTCAGACTGAAAATTGCGAATTCCTCACGATCCAGGTAGCGCAACGTGAAGGGCGTCAAAAAGAGACCGACCAACACGTGAAGCAACATCCGGACAGACCCCGTGCTGACTCCGGCAAGATAATTTTGGAAGCGAGTGCTTTGAGACATTTGGTTGAATCAGCAGCCGCTGATGAACGTTTCGTTTCCATCCGACCTTCGGATCAAGCCTTGAAAATTTTGCAGCTTTCGGCGACTGGCACGCCGGCCATTGCGTTGCGGGTGTCAACAATTGTGCCCACCCATTTTCCAAGTTGCTTGTAATTGACGGCATCGTGCGCGGTGGCAATCACAACAGCGTCAAACTCCCTGATGGTTTGCTGATTCCATGAAATGGATTGCATTCCAGCCCAATGAGAATGCTCGCGCGATGGACGAATCACCGGCACGTGGGGATCAAAATAGGCAACCTGTGCGCCGCCCTGCTTGAGGATATCCATCAAGTGATAACTCGGCGATTCCCGGTCATCATCCACGTTTGGTTTATAAGCCAGTCCAACAATCAAAATACGACTGCCATTAACTGGCTTGCCGTTTGTGTTCAGCGCATGGGCGATCTGATCCACAACGTGTTGAGGCATCGCCGTGTTGATTTCGCCGGCTAATTCTATGAATCGGGTGTGCTGGCCATATTCACGGGCTTTCCATGTCAGATAAAATGGATCGATTGGAATGCAGTGCCCGCCCAGGCCGGGCCCGGGATAAAATGGCATATAACCGAACGGCTTTGTTTTCGCCGCGCCGATGACTTCCCAGATATCAACTCCCATTGCGGCATAAACAATTTTGAGTTCGTTCACCAACGCGATGTTCACGCTGCGAAAAATGTTTTCCAAAAGCTTGGTCGCTTCCGCAGCGCGACATGAGGAAACAGGGACAACCGTTTTGATGGCCAGACAGTAAAGCGCTTTGGCTCTCTCGGTGCATGCCGCCGTATAACCACCGACAATTTTTGGTATCTCGGAAACACGGCTGAGCGGATTGCCCGGGTCTTCCCTTTCCGGGGAAAACGCGAGGTGAAAGTCCACACCCGCCTGCAAGCCGGAACCTTTCTCCAGAACAACCCGCAGCTCATCCTCCGTTGTGCCCGGATAAGTCGTTGACTCTAACACCACAAGCACTCCTCGTTGCAGATGCGGCGCGACGGCTTCTCCGGTTTTAATGATGTAGGAAATATCCGGCTCCCGATGTTTTGTCAGCGGAGTCGGAACACAGATAATCACCGCTTCAACCTCCTGAACACGTTGGAAATCTGCGCAGGCGGAGAAACGTCCAGCGTAAACCTCTTTTTCAACTTCAGCAGATTCGATGTGTTTGATGTAGCTCTTCCCCGCGCTGATCGAATCTACTTTGGTTTGATCCACATCCAACCCGAGCACCTTGACGCCTGCGCGAGCAAAGTGCAGGGAAAGAGGCAAACCAACATAGCCAAGTCCAATGATAGCAATATGCATAGGTAAAATCTGTAAAGGGAATAAATGCGGATCGAGTGCGGCTCTGAAGGAAGAATGTTTCAGGATTTTAGTAATACTCTCGACTCGGGCGCTTCGCCGTAAGTGCCGTTCCCGTAGGCATCTTTCGGAGCGTAGTAATAATAATTGCCACTGCGCTCCGGAAGGTAGTTGAGAACGATGCCAGAAGGTTCCACGTTTGCCCGAACCATCAGGTCTACCGCTCGTTTGATTGCGCGTTGCGGAGTTCCACCTGATTTCACGACGAGGCACACCTGGTCAACAAAAGGTAAAATCAAAAATGTGTCACTGACCGCGTTGATCGGCGCGGTATCAACGATGATGCGATCAAAGTGGCTGCCTGCTTCGGCGAGCATATCCTGCACAGAACCATTCGCCAGCGCCTCTGCTGGATTCGGAATGCGTGGACCGGAACAGAGAACAAACAGATTTGGATAGTTTGTCGGCTGGACCAGTCGGTTCAGGCGAGTGTCACTAACAAAGTAGTCTGTTACCCCGGGTGTTTCCGGCGGTAAATCAAAATTAGCGCCGACACTTGGCTTTCTCAGGTCGAGGTCGATCAAGAGGGTGCGCTTTCCTTCCTGCGCCTGGCATATCGCGTAATTCAAGCTGCAGAACGTTTTCCCCTCCGCCGGAGCAGCACTGGTGAAAAGCATGGTCCTCTTTTCATTTTTAATATCAACAATGCTGGATGTTGTTCGCAATGTGCGAAAACCTTCCGAGCAAAGAGAAGCAGGTGATTCGGCAGTAATGTGCGGAAATTTCTTATTCTTTCCTTTAGCCGTTGCTGGAATGGCCGCCCAAACAGGCAGCCTGAGAATATCTTCGGCTTCATCAACAGTTTGAATCGAACCGCGAACGGATCGCAGCAGGTAAAGCAGCGCAACCATCCCGATAAAACTCAGCATAAAAGAGCCGCCCGCCAGGATCAGCCTTGAACGCGCGATTGGAGTCGCGGGCTGGCTGGCCGGTTCCACCATCGTCAAGCTCGCTTGTCCCAATCCTTTGCTGAGATCGGTCTCCTTCAGCCTTTTCAAAACGGAATCGTAGAGCGCCCGATCCGATTGCAATTCTCTCAGCAGAACGTTGTACCCAACGCTTTTCTTATCCAACTCCATCGCCTCTGCCTGGGTTTGCCTCAATGCCTGTTCCAGATTCTTTTCGCGGGCGAGAGCGGCATCGTAGGAAGCCTGGACGGAGGAACGGACTTTCTCGGCAAAGCTATAAACAACTTTCTCCAGTTCGACCAGTTGTTGCCGCGCCTGCCGCAATTTTGGAAATGTCGGTTGATACTCAACTGCCAGTAACGCCACCCTTGTCTCTTGCTCGACCAAACGCTTTCGGAGTTCCGATACTGCCATATCAGCCTGCACACTGGGTAAGGCGAGGATGGCTGCCGGGTTTGTGCTGATGCTGTTGAGCTGATCCACTTCTGCCTGGATACCAAGGCGAGCGGATTGAGCGTCCGTGTATCGCGAAGTCAAATCCCGGATCTTGCCAAGGGTAATATGCTCCCGGTCTTCAATCGAAATGGTTTGGGTCGCTTCCCTATAAGTCTGTATCTCCTGTTCCGATTCCTCCAACTTCGCTTTCAGTTTCATGGCTTCCTCATGGAGTAAACCGTTGGCGGCTTTCGAAGTGCTGAACTGGTCATACAAGTTTTGCCGAATGAATTCCTGCGATACGGAGTTGGCTAACATAATCGTCATCTCCGAATCCCGATGCTGAACCGTGATATCAATCAAACGCGTCTCTGGCCGCAGCTTAACGCTAATCATTCCTGCAAGCGCTCGAACCAACTTTGCTTCCGACACAGGTCCGTCCTTTTGAAGGATGAAGCCTGGGTTCGAAGCCAATTCGTTGGTCTCAATGACGCGGCGCAACACACTGCTATTCTTTACATTCTGGACAATCGTGTTGATCGCTTCCGGGGAGCGCAGATCGTGACGGGACACAGAGTCGGTTCCAATCAGCTTACGTTCCTCCTGTTCCACTTGCAGCACCGCTTTGGCCTGGTATTTCAACGGAGTACGTGACGCATAATAAAATACGCCTCCAGCCGCAGTCAGGCTTACAAGCAGGATTAAAAGCCACTTTTCCAGCAGCAAATGGAATAGCCCGCGGAAATCAAACGGCTTCGTGACATCAATTATTTCAGCAGACGCCGGCATGGGCTGCCGATCGGGCGCCGAGTGATTGGACCCATTCTTTGACATTTCAAACTTCATACATGGAAAGAACTCCAAACGGAGGACGGTAGTTTTTAAGACGAATCCCGACGTGGATAAGACAGGATCAAGCGGGAACTTCCACGAGGCATCGCGGTTGTTTCGCCGTCCTGGTTTGCCGACTGGCAATTTCCTGCAACCTGTCGGGAGCTTCAGTAACGCTCTTAAGAAAAGGTTTATACTCCGGAACGATTCCCTGCATGATCGTCTTCAAATGCCCGGGTTTCGAAACGTGCAAACAACTCTGCATCTGGGAGAACTGATCACAGAGCCAACTCAATGGAAGCGGCTCGGATATGAATCGTAGAATCTTGGGATGATTGGTCGGCGCAAGGTTTTCACCTTCATGCTGTAACTCTTCATACAGTTTTTCCCCCGGTCGCAACCCAACGTATTCGATTTCAATGTCCTCGCCGGCTTTCAATCCGCAGAGTTCGATCAACTGTTTGGCCAGATCGAGAATTTTGATCGGCTTACCCATATCCAGCACAAATATTTCGCCTCCCGAACCAAGAGCACCGCTTTGCAGAACGAGACTTACCGCTTCAGGAATGGTCATGAAGTACCGGGTCATGTCGGGATGCGTTACTTTGACCGGACCACCCGCCGCGATCTGCCGTTTGAATGTTGGAATAACGCTGCCCGATGATCCTAGAACATTCCCAAACCGAACGGCCATGAAACGCGTCCGCTCCGGAGCGGACGCGTGCAGAGACTGAACGTAAAGTTCCGCCAACCGCTTTGTCGCCCCCATCACGCTTGTAGGATTGATGGCTTTGTCCGTTGAGATCATCACAAAGCGTTCGACCCCATATTCCTGCGCTAAACGGGCCAGCAGAGCTGTGCCCATGGTATTGTTTTTAATCGCTTCCGCAGGCTGCTCTTCCATCAACGGCACATGCTTGTGCGCGGCTGCATGAAAGACGACGTCGGGCGCGTACTCCTGGAAAATCTGGCGCATCCGGAATTCATCAACAATATCCCCGACCAGCGGACTAATGAGGCGGGCGTAACCTCTTTCAATCAGTTCCTGTTCGATAAGAAACAATTGCACCTCGGATTGATCCAGGAGGAGCAGCTTGCCAGGATTGAATAGCGCGATTTGTCGGCAGAGTTCACTGCCGATGCTGCCACCGGCGCCGGTGACAAGGACCACTTTGTCCTGGAGGCATTCTTCAATGTTGGTTTTATCCAGCGTGATCGGTTCGCGGCCCAAAAGATCTTCAATCTCAACGGGACGCAACCGACTCGCCCGAACTTTTCCCGAGGCAAGTTGATCGAGTGAAGGCACAGTGGTGAATCTTCTGTTGCCCCGTTGCAGAAGTGTGACCACTTCCTTCATTCGCTTTGCGGAAGCGGATGGCATCGCAATGACCACTTCATCCATGTAAAGGCTGAAGCGCGGATCCGCCAGCATCTCGGGTCCACCCAGGACTGGCACATTATGAACACGCGAACGCCACTTGTTCTTGTTGTCATCGAAGAACGCAACGGGATACATGCCGAGTCCCCGTTTGCTGAGCAGATCACGCACGAGCGCCGCCCCAACATCGCCAGCTCCAATGATCCCGATGCGACGGCACTGCTGACGCCGTTTTCCACCCGGCGAAAGCAAACGCTCGCGGGCAACCCTGAAGAACAACCGACTGGTGCAAAGCCCGCCAAAAGCCAGGACGAATTGCGACAGGAGCACGCAATCCGACGGCAAACGATTGCTATTATCGAAATAGCCCCAGGTGAACAAGGCCGCTGATGGAATTGCCAGGCCACAAAATAATCGTCGAAGATCCGGAAGGCTGAAATAACTAAGCAGGCCCGCGCATTGCCCCACGAATAGAAGAAACGCTAATTGAATAGGCACGACATGCAGGAGATGCCTCGGAAAATACTTCCAATCAACTGCTGGAATGTGAAAGTCGAATCTCAACTGATAGGCAGCCCAGAGGCTGCCGACCAGGACACTGCTATAGACCGTCGTCACGATCAAAATGCGTAAATACCGTCGATTGGGATTTGTTGCTGTCATACTACGAGTAAGATTAAGAGCACGCCTCACTGTCTGAGAATGAGCGGAACCGGCTGCCAGCCATTTTCGGCGGCAACCTGCCGAATGTTCAGACGACGCAATTATCGGGGTGTTGCGTGACTCGGCGGGCTATATAGCAGTTCGTTCCACCCACCCGAATGCCCTCGTTCACGACGAGCGATTCGGCAGAAGAGTTCTAAAAATAATTTTTAAATCTTCCCAGAGATTGGCCCGGCGCGCGTATTCCAGGTTCAAGAGAATTTTTTGAGGCACACAGTAATTCAGATAAAAGTTTTCGACGTTGGATGCCGATTTCAAAAGCATTTCTTCATTTCGGAACGCAAGTGTGGCGAGATCGGTAATGCCTGGTTTCAATTCCAACACTTGTCGCTGCTCCGGCGAATAGAGATCCACATATTTTGGCAACTCAGGGCGGGGCCCCACGAAACTCATCTCGCCTTTCAGCACGTTCAGCAATTGCGGCAATTCGTCCATCTTGCTTTTGCGAAGAAAACGGCCAATTCCTGTCACCCTGGGATCGCCATCCTTTGTAACGCCCGGCCCCCGGCTCTCCGCCTCCAGGATCATCGTTCTAAACTTCAGAATTTGAAACGGCCGGCCCTGGAACCCGATCCGGCGCTGCCGGAAAAAAGCCGGTCCTCCATCATAAAGCGTAACGCTGGCGGCAATAACCAGAAGGAGCGGACCTAGTATGAACAAGCCGGCCAGCGAAAAAACAAAATCGAAAATGCGTTTCACAGTTTTTTTTGGGGAACCAGGCTGTCCTACCGGCTTCGCCGCCAGAGTAGGACAGCGCAGATCATCCGGAAACCGTCCGCACACGTTCCAGGCCATTTTCGGATCATCCGGAAACCGTCC
>JACDHS010000128.1 GCA_013820875.1 Verrucomicrobiota bacterium
CCATAGCCTTTTCCGCGGAAAAAGTCAGGGTTTTGACACAGCAAAACCCCACCGACTTTTGGTCCCTGGCGGATTCCAAGCGTTCCCCTCGTCGTCCAGCAAGAAAGATGTGGGTCATGCTCAGCCCGCTGGGAGAGGGGATTCGTTTTCGGATTTTTTGGAGATTTTCCGCAGAAAACCCGAGGCGACTGGCAGTCTTTCGGCCTCGAAAAAGACGAGAGGGTTTTCTCCCTCTCCCAGCGGGAGAGGGCCGGGGTGAGGGAGAAAACTTCCGTCCACCAATCGAGCCTCATATCTGCCAGAAGACGCAACATTCACGATTTCTATTCCACCGAAAACAGCGACGAACCAACAGGGCGGTTCCTCGCTGTTTCGGTGGAATTTATTTTCTAAGCCGATAGAATTTGCTGTCATCGGCTATAGGTTCACTCACGACAACCGTTCCATTCGTGATGACAACCTCGTTGGTCACAGCGCTCCAAACGGCTGGCGTGAGGCTGTCTGTAGTTTCGAGGATGTAACTCATTGGCGCAAACCACGCTATCTGCAACCGATCATCCACTCGTGTGACTTGCAATCCGAGCGAAATACCCGGAAGACAGACCCGCTCATTCAATAGCGAGATGGTGTCAACATACCAACCGGTCCCGCCATTGGAGACATCCGAAACGAAGCGCCATTGCAACCTGACACTCTGCCCTGCAGCGGATGCGGGCAGGCGAACAACGGATGTCATGAAACCACCTGAGTTACCTGTCCATTTATTGAAGCCGTTATAGCTTCCGGCGATGAAACTGCCACCTGCGGCAATAATGTTTGTGAACACCCCTTCATTGATCGAAATCTCCAACCAGCCACCGTCGAAATGTAATTCCGTATTAAAAGAATGACGGAACGTTAGCTGGGCATTGGTAGAAGCAATGGTGATGGATGGAGATGTTAATTGATTGTCGCTCGGCACACTGGGGTTCGGTGCAAAGATGGAATTGGGCAGCGAATCTCTCGCGGCACTCGTGGTGCTCCAATTTGTGCCCGCACCGCTACGAAACGTTAACCAACCGGCGGGAACTGTCGGCGGAGAAACAGCGTCGAAGTTTTCATTTAACCCGGAACTACTCCCGCACAGTTGAATGGAATGGTTTACAATGCCAAAATCCATCGTGGTTGAGGACAATTGCAACATCGCAATGACTGACTCACCGCAATCACCCGCTGCTGTAAAAGAAAAAGGTCGGGTCACTGAAGCGCCTGCCGGTATCGTTCCGTAGTTTTGGCCGATCGTTTCCGGCACAATGCCGTTGGTGTTCAATAAGGTTGCATAAACACCGGTGGCAATCGCAGCGTTCTCATCGTTGGTCAGTGTGATGGCCACAGTGACCATCTCACCGGGATCAACCATTCCATTTGTCGGCAAACAGAATTCCTGGATCAATATTGCGCCAGACAACCGGAGGGCTGGACCAAAATCATCGTTGATGATGGTTCCGACTCCGGAACCTCGCACGATTGCTGCGTTCACTGCACTCGTCAGATGCACGAAGAACGTTTCGTTCTCTTCATTGAAAGAATCACCCAATACCCAAACAGAAATATTCTGGTTCGTTTCACCGGGAGCAAAGGTGATCGTGCCATTGGTGGCAACGTAATCGGCCCCGGCGAGTGCCGTGTCATTGGCAGTTGCAAAATCAACTGTCACCGCTTGCCCAGTCGGCGCGGACAAATGAATTTCAAAACGCGCTTCCGTGGATGCCTGGTCACCTTCGATCACGGCAACGTCGTTAATAGATAAAGCGGGGATAACGACAGTTGTCATCGCTGATCCTGAATTATTCAAAAGGTCAGCTTCGGGTTCATCTCGTGAAATAAATGCCCAATTCGTAAAAACACCTGTGCTGGGAAAGGTGGCGGTAACCGTAATGGTGGCATCGGAACCTCCCGGCATATCTCCCAACGCGCATACGATCGTGCTCCCAGCATGGGTGATAACACCCTGCGTTGTCGTCGCCGAATCGAACATTGCCTCGTCAGGCAGAACGTTTGTTAGAATCACTCCACTCGAAGCCGCCGGTCCTGTATTCACGACGAGGATATTGTAAGAAACCGTAAAATTCTTCCCGACGATTTGCGGCGAACTGGTCATGACCAGAGCAAGGTCATTCGTACTCGCCATATCAAACGGAGCACTGTTTCCAACGTATTCAAAATTATCCGATGCCCGCAGATACACATTCATCTTTGATTCATGCACGGCAACCATCCCGGTCCAAACACCATTGGAAAAGTTTCCCGACACAGCCGGACTCATGGAAATGGAAGTGTCGATCCCCGACTGAGCCCACTTAACGGCATTAGCAATCACGCGATCCATGGGGGTGTTCGTAGCGTTGTAATCCGTGCCAATCATCACGGCATGCCCGGCGCCGATGTCTCTCGCGAGAACAACACCGAGATTATTCGTTCCGCTCCGCAAAACTGTCGTGGCGTTACTGGAACTGTAACGACTAAAATATAAAGCCTGGAACGATTCAGGAACATTTACCGTCAACGGATGCGAACTGGCGACCGACACAACACCGGTACTGATGAAGTCCACCTTTCCCAGTTGAGCAAGACCGCTGTTGTTCAGGATTAAATGTTCGTTTTGTTGGTGTGAGCAGACAATGACCGTTCCGCCCTTATTAACGAAATTACTCAGCACAGGTTTCCAACTTGTTCCGAGTTGCCCCAGGATGGTCGGGTTATTAAAAGCGGTTTCCTGTTCCGGAATGAGGAAGACATGTTTGTCAGACAACAGATTGCTGAGTGTGTTTGCGTTGGTAGTGCTCGTGTTGGTGACGACGAATTGGCTGAAGTGACTTTTAATCGCAGCGAGTGTGTTTGGATATTCCGTGACGAGATCTGCGTAGTTTGTAAATGAAAGGATTCGAACCACCTGATCACTGCTGCTACCAGCGTGCGCCCGCAAAGCAACCGAACCGGAATAATTGGAAACGGTCCGGCCAAACTCGTCTTTTGCGGTGATGGTTATCTCGAAGGGTTTCGCCACCACTTGCGGCGAGGCAATGGAATTCCATTCGAAATAACTCACCCCACGAGTGGTAAACTGCCAGACTGGCCCTTCCGTTTGCGTTACGCGCTCCGCGACAACCTGCCAGTAATAAGTCGTCTGCGGATCCAGCATCGGCAGGTTCCACGAGGTATTCATTGTGCTGCCGAGATAATTTGTCGCATCAAGGTTGGAAGTTGTCCCGAGATAGACGTGGTAAAGATTCGTTCTCGCTATCGGCTCTCCCGAGGACCAGGACAAATCAGCCGTCGCAATGACATTTGTAGCCATGTTCGCCGGAGTCGGGTTCGTGGGAATCGCCGGACGTTCGTTGTCGTGAATGGTCATCTGCGAAACAGCACTCGCAAATCCCGAAGCGCTCGCTGTAATCGAAACCGTCTCCTGCTCCTCGAACACGTCATCATCCACGATCGTGATGTTGAACACTGCCGATGTCGAACCGGCGGGAATCGTAATTGTTGGAGGAACAATAACATCTGATGTGTCACTCGATAGGAGCGAAACCGACAAGTTCGCGGTCAAAGTTCCTGCAATTCGCGCAAGCCCAGCATTGCTCAGGGTTCCGTCGCCTTCGGAGGCTTGCAATGGCAGGACAAGCGTCAGATTCGTAGATTCGTTGTCGAAGATAATGATTTGTGCGCTGCCTGCATTCCAGTTCGGAACCTGTGCGGTGACTGTCACCACCTGCGCCCCATCAATCTTGGTGTCATCTACGACTGTGCAGGAGAAAACAACCGAAGTCGCACCTGCTGGGATGGTGACGGTCGCAGGCACAATCAATTCACCTGTGTCACTGGATTGGAGTGCAACAGCCACATTCACCGTCGGGGCAACATGAACGGTTATTTGCCCAGTGATACTACCGCTTCCCTCCACCGCGGTGGCAGGTAACAATACTCCAAGAGTTCCAATCTCATCGTCGAAAACTGAAATTGTTCTCGCAGCCGCTCCATAACCCACCGCGCTCGCGGTGATCGTCGCGTGCTGCGTACCATCGAGATCCGCATCGTTTACAACTGTGATGTCAAAGAACGCGTTCGTAGCTCCAGCGAAAATGATCACTGTGGCGGGAACCGTAATCTCCGAAGCATCACTAGAATTTAAAGTCACCGCCACATCCGTTGCCTCAGGTGCAGATAATCCCACCATACCCTGCCCTGCCAGGATGCCATCCCCTTCCATGACACTGTTTGGCACAACCAGCAACAGTGGCGCAAGACATTGCCCAAAACGGCTGAGATTACTTTCAATAAAGTTTGCAGGCACTCCCGTTCCCGCTGAAAGCCCCGTCAACCCGCTCGTGGATCCCATGTTCAGATGAGTGATCCGGATGCGCCCATCATAAAACATCTCCGTCTGAAAATTGTTTAGGTTGGAGGTTTCATATTCCAGCACATTTTGAAACGTCACCGCAATCCGGTCCGCCAACATTTGCCAGGTCACAATTCCTCCATCGTGAGGATGCAAGTGAGCCATGAACGCGGAGATTCTTGGCCGATTGAAATGCGTCGCCAAAGATTCCGCTGCCGAACCATCACCTGAGTTGAAGCTGATAAAACCGCCACTGCCTATGAAAAAGATGTTCGTTCGAATTCCGTAGATCGCCACATTGGTTCCTGTTGGAAGCGTCACCTGCAGAAAGCTGTGATTGTTCACTGTCACCGCTGTTCCGCTCGTCGGATCCGTTGAAAAACCCTGCGCTGGCTCGCGACAGGCTAAATAAAAATTCACCGATCCGTCCGGAGTAAATGTCAGCATCTGATTGTCGAGATCGTGGTCGCCCGTGAACAGTTCCGTAAAATGATCCGGCATCCCCGTCCGCGCCACAACTTGCTGCGTTTGCACCAACCCGCTTGTCATGTTGGTGAAGAAAACTGAGTTGGTGTAAATGCCCATCGGCAACAGGTTCGCGGAAGAATTCAACGCCAGCACAACCTGCACCGCCGCTCCCGCCGTCAGGGTGCCGTCGGTCTGCGAAACGTCCAGCCACCCTGCACTTTTCTTGATCTCCCAATTCAGCGTATTCGGGCCGGCATTACTCAGCGTGGTGATTTGCGCATCCGGCACATAAGGACCGCCCACAGGACCGACCGCAATGAAACCGCTCAAAGGGTGGATGACCAAAGTATCCGGAATGGCAAACGATTCGCGCACTCCCACTGTTGTGGAACTCGCAGGCGACGTGGCAAAAACGCCCATGCCGCGCTTCGCGAATGCCGCCCACAATTCATTCTGATTCGCTCCATCATTATTGACCCTGTCTGCCAGGAGAATGGCATCACGCGCTTGCAAGAAGTTGGGATTAGCTGGGGAAAGATTCATCCCATCCGTTACCAGTTGGAGAATGAGTTCGTTACCAACCGGGAAGCCATGCTTGCTGATCAGGCTCGCCCGCGCATCCCACAACGCCACACACCACACTTCGCCCTGGTTGTGAACGGACTCAGCCGTTGACCCGATATTCGGGTTCCGCGGAATCCCCGCATGCGAACTCGCCTGCCCCGGATCGATGTCCTTGAACGTCAGCGGATTCTTCGTCATCTCAGTCGAATACGGATAACGCCGAATGCCGAAATAATAATTCTGCAGATACCCAACTCCCATCAGGTGGGTAAGATACCCGCCTACGGCATAATTGCCGTTGATGAAATCACCCGACTCACTAAGCAGCGCCAAAGCGTAAAAATCAGACCAACCCTCCCCCATGCCACGCGTTTGCAATGCACTGATGCCAACACCACCGCCGACGCGCCGATTACTCAAACCATGCGTGTATTCGTGCAGGATGATTTCTGCATCGAGATCGCCATCGCGATCGGGTGTCGGACCGGTGAAACGAAACATTTGCATGCGCGGCGACAAACCATCCGGTGGTGTCGCCATATTTGCATTGTTCGAGCCGCTGCCATCCTGGGCATCGGCCTGCACCGGATCATTCCCCAATCCGCCACGACCAAAATTCGCCGTCTGGAAATTACCCGCAGCCTCGGTGAAACCCAGGTCATACAGTTTATCGTGCATCCAATTGTTCCAATAAAAGAGCTGAACAACCGCTGCGTTGGTGTAAGTGACGGGTTCCTGTTGTAGATCGATCGGAAAATCAAAAACCCGCAAAGGCGAACCTTGCGGACGCGAGCCGGGATCTGGAATATCATCCGCGTTCCTGTCCAGGTGAGCGTGAACGTTGTTTCCCAAAGTCTGATTTTCACCATCATTAATCCAACCGTTCGGCGAGGCATTTGTCGAAAGCGCCGCTAAAGTCACAAGCGAACGCTCAACGAGCGGTGGTTGATTCGTAAGCGGCGTGGAATGCCCGGGAGAGAACGGCGATGGACTATCGCTGGTATAAACCCGGTAGGAAGCATCGCTGATATATTCGGTCAAACAATGCCGTAACAACACCTCCCCGGTTTGCGCATCCACCAGCAACCGAAACATCTCGCCGCGACTGCCGCTGGTCAGAATGATCTCCCAGCAGAGCCGCATCAGTTGTTCCTTCATCGGCAACCACACCAATCGCGCTTGCGTGTCACCGGATAGCTGCGGCGCCCGAAACTGTTGCCGTCTCTCTGCCCCTTCGCGAGTCCCAACACTCTTCACCTTATCCAGCGAAAGTTGTTCACCGATGTTTTCGGCAGCCCGTGCGACGGCATCTTCCGCGCGAATCGTTGGATCCAGCACCAGCGCCGCTCGATTCGGTGCTCCTGCATTCGCCGACTTCACCATGTCAGCAACGAATTGGCTGGAAAGATTAACCAACTCTTCATGCCTCGTCTGATGCGAGATCAGGATTCCCTCGTGAACCGAAATTCCATCCAGTTCCTGCTGCCAGACCGTCGTCAGCATTCCATTATGTGCCGTGACAAATTCTCTTTTAATCCGCGCCCGATCAAGTGCCTCCGCACCATGCCCGAACAAACCACGATGCTCATTTAAAAACCCTTTCGTCGCCCGTTGGGGATCATTCCCAAAACCTGCCGTTGCCGGAAGACCACGACCTTTAGCCCCGGCCCCACTGAGAAACCCATCCACCGCCCGCACCACCTTCGGAGCGCCGATAACTTCATCGAACTCCACCCGCACTCCGGGCAATTGTCCTGCAAGACGAGCCACCGCCGCCGCCTTCTCCTGCGGCGCCGCAACCGGTTGACCGCCAATCTGCCGCACATCAATATTCGGCAAGGGATCTCGTTCCGATTCCTTGAAAGCGCCGACCTCCTGCCCTGCCGCGAAAATGCAGCCGATCGCAAAGATCCGTTTAACCCATTTCATCATCGGCATATTTGTTGGTCACCTGATCGCCAGACAATAAGACTCATGCTTGCAACAGCGCGGCACCGCAACATTCGAAGAACGAACGTCCAGGTTGTGAAAGCAGAACATTGAAACAAGAAGTGAAGCAATCGGCTGTTATGTTAATTACCCGTGCCGAAGTTCGGCGGATTTCCCGAGGAGACAGTGGATTTGTTTGGCCATCAACTGAGTGAAAAAGCTGCAACAACAATTTGCAAGCCCAAGTAGTGGCAGCCCAGGCTGCAAGCGAGTCAGACGAGCAAGGCCTGGGTAAGCCAGGGATTGGGTAAAAAGGCGTCCATGATGGTCCGAGTCAGCCGCCAGACATCTGTCCGCGCAATGAAAACGGCCGGAATGGACGCCAATTGCTGTCGACAGCGCCTTTCGGGCGGAATAGGGTAATCCACATGAACAGCGATAGGCCAAACACGGCAGGTAGACTCAACTGTTAGCCGTCTATGATCCCGTGGAACACTAGCACGCTCGATGGGAATGATTCCTTTCACGTATACTTTTATTTTTACGGTCGCGTTTCAGAGTGCTCGTCTTGTCACAAACCATTGAAAGTCTGCTCCGAGGATAAAGATTTTGGTGATCAGTACTGTCGCGACGCTTCTACTCAGGCGCGACTTCTTGGTTGGCATGCCTCCCATTCATTTTCAGAGTCTGATATAGCTAAACTTCTTTGTCCCAATGTGCCAATCAGCCGAGGATTAAGTTTTGATGGCTAACCCGATCACTCCAGCCAACGCCGGGAAGCGCGCTCGGTTCCGCTTCGCGGTTCACGTCTTTCGGCCCGGCGTGGCTGAGTTCCAACGTTAGGCCGCAATATGTAAATCATGAAGACAGCACAACTTTTCAATTTGATTCTAATGAGCGTTTTCGCTGGCGTAATGGTTTCATCGGCTCCATCTGAGGTTCAGTCACGTATGACCGGGACGACACCGCCAGGAGGCACGAACGAAGCTGTGACCGACGTAATGGTTCGCCTTCGATCGGATGAAGCCAGGGCAGCATTTTTGGGAAGAGAGTGTGCAATGATTTGGTTTGCATCGCAGACTAAGATTTTCAACGAAAAAGAACTGGAAAAGGATATTCTTTTGGCTTCGCTTTTAGCGAAGGCACTCGGCGTACAATACACAGAGGACCAGTTTCGCAATGCTTTTAAGACCGAAAACAAAGTTGCTTCCGACTTTGATTCGCTATTTTCTGAAACCATTGCAAAACAGAAGAATACTAAAATTCGCGACATCTATCTGTTCTCATTCTGGTGCACAGCCTCTCGCGCTTTTGTGAGTGTTGTTCCTCTGTTCGAACCCGAACAGCAAAAGATAGCCCGAAAATGGGTGGAATCGCCCCTGTCTAAAGCTGCACAGGTGGCGAGCGCTCACGATCCAGCTTCCTCCTTGAGATGTGAGAAACTCGAAACCCGGTCTTCAATCACGCCACTTGATACATTTGATTTGGCGGACAAGTTGGCTTCCGAGATCACGGAGGTGCAGAAGGAATTTCTTTTGAAATTCATGGCACCTCAAGAGGTAGCGCTTGTGACTGAGCCTCTGTTGAAGAAGAAGCCTTAAAATGTATTCGGGTGGCCCAACACCTATTAAGCCCGCACGGTCAATAGGCAAAAAAATATTATAACGGAATAGTCCTTCTTTTCCGTTTGGCGCCCTCAGAGCGGGAACTCCGTCTTAATTTCTATTGGCAGCGTCGGACGTTCTCTTCCTAATGGAAGGAGTCCTGCTAAACACCTATTCGGACTCAACCGAGTCAAACGGAGCCCTGCCGAAAGGCTGAACCTCATATGACTTTCCAGGCCGTCGGAGCGCGGCTGTGTGCGAAGCATCAGCCGCAGCGCTCAAGGCTGGAACTTTGCGCTACTGGGCCTTCTATGACGCTCGAACAATCTCACGCGCTGCGGCTGATCCTTCGGACAAACCAGAACTATAGAAACAACGAACCGCTTTGCGGTTACGCCGCGCTCCGCTTTTTTAAAACTCCCCGCTGCACCCACTCACCGGTTCCGAAACGCCCGACCGGTTTCCATGCTGCGTTGAATCTCTTCCATCAGAGGCGCGAGTTCCGCTTTGGCCTCGGCAGAACTTTCGCTGTAAAAAGTTTTCAACCCGATCGTCGCCACCTGTTCCTGCAATTCCTGGCTTAATGCCGGGGCATTTGTGCCCCTTCGCCCCGACTGCGACCCGGCCTCGCCGCCCGCATCGGCCCGTGCTTCCCGCATTCGCTTCATCGCATCATCAATCGTTTTGCGCCGCTTCTCTTCCGGCAACTGTTCGAATGCGGTGATCATCTGTTTAAAACCGGTGGGCATTGTCAGTTCGAGGAATTCCGCTTTCTCCGCTTCGGTCATTTGATTGAACCACTTCGCAATTAAACCATCCAACCGGGCGCGCCGACGTTCTTCAGCGGAAAGTTTGTTTATTCTATCTGCCAATTCACGGAGTGCTTTCGCGCGTGCGTCCCCCGTCAACTTGCTCAGGTCGGTCCCATCCATGTAAGTCCGCACCTTTTCCGCCGTCATTTTGGAATTGCGAGAAATGGAAAAACCGGCCATTGCCACCAACCAGACGAGCACCAACCCAATTGCCGCAAAGATAATCGGACGATAACGCGAACTCATAAGCTTTGTTCTACTCAACCAGCGAAGGTTCTCTACGTCAAACAAACGCCAGTGTTCCGAAACGGCAACTAAAGTCTGACAAGCTGTTCAAACAGATTTTCAATATGACTTTTAGCGTTCCTCCGGGGTGTTGTCGTCGGAAGACGGTTTTGGTTGAGGCGCCTGCAAGGTCGGCAAACCTTTCAACCAACCCAGGCTGGCGAGAAATTTGTCAGCGCCGGTGACGGTGTCGTAGTAATTTTTGCCATTCGATTTCGAGAAATGATAAAACCCGTGTTTCTGCCCTTCGGATATGTGGAATTCGCAAACAATACCAAGCTTTTGCATCTCCGTTTGGAACGCTTTGGTGGTTTCGACAGAAATCAGATGATCCTCTGAGCCGAGAAAAATGATCGTCGGCGGATCATCGCGTGTGATGTTGTGCGCCGGTGAAAATTCCTTGTAACTGTCACCGACCCGGAAATGTCCCCACTGCCCCGGCCCATTGTTGAATACGGGGTTGAACAACACCAATGCATCGGCCTTCGGAGAAATAGAAAGATCATCCTGGGGATCGTCCTTGCCCTCGACGATTCCACAGAACGCCGCGAGATGTCCTCCAGCGGAACCGCCGGCGGCGCCGATCCGCTTGGGATCGATGCCAAAATCCTTCGCATGACTTCGCACCCAGCGCATCGCGGACTTTGCATCCTGCACGCAGACCAGCGGAGAATCGTTCGTTTTCCCTTTCAACAAACGGTACTCCACTGTGACGCTGACCAGGCCGCGAGATGCGAAATACTTGCAGTGTTCATTGAATGAAGTCGGCGCACCGCCCACCCAACCGCCGCCGTGGAAGAAGACCAGTGCAGGTCGTTTATCTTTTGCCTTCCAATCCGCCGGTTTGCTGACCCAAAGTTTCAGTTCCCGGTCACCCACTTTTTTGTAAACGAACATTTCACCCACGGGCTCAGCAGCGATACAAAGCTGCGCGCAAAAAAGAAGAGCGAACACCGCATACAAAGACTTCATGGAATGATGTTATACAAGGAGACGATGGACAGTTCACTGAAAATGCAGTCAATCAAACTAAAAACGGCAGTTGAACCGCTAATCTTCGCTAATGGAGAAGTGGTCATGCGAAACAAATACTTCACCCGACAGGTGGTTCGCTTTTCAAGCGGCCTTTTTTGTGATGCCCCTCTGATTAGCGGTCATTAGCGTAGATTAGCGGTATTGAACTGCCGGATTTAGAATCAAACTTCTTTCCGCTTGCTCCAAAGTTTTTTTATTCCATAGTAATCGTGCTTTCGGGCGCTTAGCTCAGTGGTAGAGCACCTCGTTTACACCGAGATGGCCGGGGGTTCGAATCCCTCAGCGCCCACCATCTTCCTCAAATATCCCGCTGCCTCCCCCAAACCACTCGACAAAGAACCAATCCTGATTAGGTTAGCGACATTCTATGACTGATCCGCGCTATAAGAAATTGGCTGAATTGTTAATTAATTATTCAACTGCTCTGAAAAAAGGCGAAAACGTCCTGCTCGACATGGTCGATGTGCCGGATGAATTCACAGTGGAACTGATGCGCGCGGCCCGAAAGATCGGTGCCACCCCGCTCGTGGAAGTCCGCCACACCCGCGTCTCTCGTGAAGTGATTCTTGGTTCCGATGCAAAGCACGCCGCGCTCGTGCGCGACGTCGAGATGACGCGCATGCGCAAGATGCAGGCGTATATCGCCATTCGCGGCAGCGCGAACGCCAGCGAGGCATCGGATGTGCCGAGTGACAAAATGTCGATGTATTCGAAGGTGCTGCGCCCGGTGCTGAATCATCGGGTCAGCAAAACCCGCTGGTGCGTGTTGCGCTGGCCTTCCCCCAGCATGGCGCAAGCGGCCAATATGAGCACCGAAGCGTTTGAAAATTTCTACTTCGATGTTTGCACGATGAATTATCGCAAGATGGCGAAAGCGATGATCCCGCTGCAAAAGCGCATGACCAAAGCAGATAAGGTTCATATCAAAAGTCCTGGAACAGATTTGCACTTCAGCATCAAGGGTATTCCGGGTGTGCTTTGTGAAGGGTTGCGCAACATTCCAGATGGCGAAGTCTTTTCATGTCCGGTGAAGAATTCAGTGCAAGGGGTCATCCAGTACAACACGCCGACACTTTATTCGGGAACAAAGTTCGAGAACGTCCGTTTGGAATTCAAGGATGGCAAAATCGTGAACGCCACAGCGAGCAACACGAAACGGCTGAACGAAATTCTCGATACCGATCCCGGCGCGCGTTACATCGGGGAATTTTCGTTGGGATTCAATCCTTACATCATGAATCCGATGTCCGACATTTTGTTCGATGAAAAGATCGCTGGATCCCTTCATTTCACACCGGGCCAGGCTTACGAAGTGGCGGACAACGGCAACCGTTCGGCAGTGCATTGGGACATGGTTTTGATTCAACGCCCGGAATGGGGCGGTGGCGAAGTGTGGTTCGATGGCGAACTGATCCGTAAGAACGGCAAATTCCTGGCGAAAGATCTGAAGCCGCTCAACCCGGAGAATCTGAAATAGCGAGTGAGTTTAAGGTTCAAAGTTTAAGGTTCAAGGTTGGGTCCGCTTCGACGCTTTAGCGTGCCATTAACTTTGAACTTTGAACCTTAAACCTTGAACCTTCCCCCCCCCTACCCTTTCAAAATACTGATGAACTGCCGCATGGCTGGGGAAAGGACTTTATTCTTTTTGTAGATCGCAGCGAGAGGACGATACAGTTCAACGCCCTCAATCCGTACTTCAGCCAATGTTTGTTTCGCCACTTCCTGGGCAATCGTCTGCTGGGGAACAATTGAGATTCCTGCTTCAATTTCCACGGCGCGTTTCACAGTTTCGATATTGTCGAACTCCATCACGTGCTGCACCAGGATCTCCTTGTCTTTCAAAATTTTGTCGATCGCTTTGCGAGTGGGAATATCCGGGTCAAAGCCAATAAATTTTTGACCGGCAAGTTGATGCAGTTTGATTTTCTTGAACTTCGCGAGCGGATGGCCTGGATGACAGGCGAGAACCAGCACATCTTTCCGAAGTGGAACCACTTCAAGCTTCGGATCTTTGGCCGGATAAGCCACCAACCCGAGGTCCACCACGTTTCCAAGCACATCTTCATACACCTGGTTGGCGCGTCGATACTCGACATGCACATTTACTGTCGGAAACGTTTTGAGAAATTTTTTCAGGTAAGGCGGAAGATCGTGCAGCCCGATACTGTAAATCGTTGCGACCCGAATTGTCCCGGAGATGATGTCCTTGATTTCCTGGAGTTTGCTATGAAGTGAATCGTAGGTCTGGATGATCTGTTTGCTGAACTCATAGAGCACCTGGCCTTCACGTGTGAGCCGAAATTTCTTTTTACTGCGCTCAATCAGTAAAGACTTGAAGTGGCGTTCCAGGGAACTGATCTGCTGACTGACGGCTGATTGGGTGATGCTGTTGATTTGGGCAGCCTTGGTGAAACTTTCAGTTTCTGTGAGATCACAAAATACCTTCAGGCTTTCTATTTGCATTAGCTCTGTTAACTAAAAGGTTTTGATGATAAGTCAAAACCAATTTTAGAAAAACTTATGCAGATTGCTCAATTGTCAGGCTTTCTCGCACTTTCCGAAGTAAATCCTGCGCGGTAAAAGGTTTTTGAAGATAAGATTCCTCGGGCTGATTCTGCGGCCGGAGATAACCGCTGGAACAGACAATCTTCACATCAGGAGCAATGAGCCGGATGCGTTCGATCAATTCACGCCCGCTCATATTCGGCATCACCAGGTCGGTAATCACAAGGTCAACAATCTCGCGCTCCAAAATTTCAAGTGCTTGCAGACCGGTATTTGCGGTCAACGCCCGGTAGCCAAAAGACGAGAGGACCATCTGGGCCATATTCAACAGTAAATCTTCATCGTCCACCACCAGCACAGTTTCCACGCCGCACATCTGGTCCGGATTACCCGCTGACTCCCGGACAATCCGTTTTGTCGCAGGCAAATAGACCTGCACCGTTGTTCCTTCGCCAGGCTTACTGGAGACGGAGACACCGCCTCCGTGGTTGGTTACGATCCCATAGACCCAGGCCAGGCCAAGGCCGCGGTGCCCCTGCCCTTTTGTCGTATAGAACGGTTCAAAAATCCGAGGCATCGCTTCCGGCGAAATGCCACAACCCGTATCAGTCACCTGGATGCAAAGGTAGGTGCCGGGGGCAAGGCGGACGGTTTTTTCCTCCAGCGGTTCGTCCAGCACGCAATTGTTCGATCGGATCGCAATCACCCCTTCCCCGGTGATCGATTGCACCGCGTTCTCAATAACCCTTACAAACGCCTGCTGCAATTTAGCTTCATCGAATTTTGCGCCAAAAAGACTCCGCTCAAGTTCCAGTTGGAACTTGATCCGACTGTTTTCCGGCGTGCGAAAGGCATCAATGATCTGGCGCAACAACTCATTCAGGTTACCGGCTTTCCGGCCCGGCGCCTCTTTGTCCTGCCGACTGAAGTTGGCGAGGTCGTTCGCGATTTCAGCAGCACGCTCAGCGGATTTCTCGATCTCTCCCAACGAATTGCGCCACGGATGCTCCGGATCCGATTTGCTAAGGAGTAGCGACGTGTGGCCGAGAATGCTCGTCAGGGCATTATTGAAATCCAGGGAAACCGAACGGGCCAATTGCATGGCGCAATCGAGCTTCTGCCGATGCGCTACATTGGCGTCAATGGCAGGTGCGGCAGCAGGCGCAGGGTCGGAGTTGGTGGCTGGGGATGGCTCCAATTTGAAAAACTGGAGCAAATAATTTCGCACATCTCCATTCACCAACGGCAATACAGAGATAATGAAATTCGCAGTGATCCCGCCCTGGAGACGCAATTCCAAACGGTTGCTTACGGCGCCTGATAACACTTCTGCGACTTTTGGGTTTTTGGCCGTCCAAAACTTTGCAACATTTCCGCCCTCGTTTGCCGCGGACCCAAACAGTTCCAAGCCGGCAGCGTTAGTACGCAGAATTACACCGTCGGGATTAACCATCATTGCTGGCCAACCGGCGTTCTCGAGTGGAAACGCTGCGCTAACGTTTAGCAGAAGTGAAATGTATTAGGAAACACCGCAACTCTCAAACCGAAGTTTCGAACGTGAACCCGCCAGGCAACAGGTCAGAGACGAGGAATTCTTTCGTCTGATTCCCTTTGCGCGAATCAGATACAATGACAACGGCGCGCGGGGCGTATTCAAACAGAAGCTGCCGACACGCCCCACACGGCATGGCGCCACCATCCATTTCCGCAGTGACCGCGATGGCGACAAAATCTTTTTTCCCACTGGTCAACGCTGAGAAGAGTGCGACGCGTTCAGCACAACAAGTCAGCCCGTAGCTCGCGCTCTCCACATTCGCGCCTGTGATTATCTCCCCGCGTTTGGTCAGTAACGCAGCGCCCACTTTGAATTTCGAATACGGCGCAACCGCCTTGTTACGGGCTTTGATCGCGGCTTTCATCAACTGGCCTTTGCTAACTTTTTGCATACAGCTCGCAGAAGGCTTTGATGAATTCCGCGATTTTAGCTTTCTGCTGTTCTGCCATCGCGAGAACTTCCTGGTGGGACAACGGAGTTTTGCTCATTCCAGCCCCAAGATTAGTGATGCAGGAAAGGCCCGCCACCTTTAGCCCGCATTGCCGGGCAACAATGGCTTCGGGAACAGTGCTCATTCCGACTGCATCAGCCCCCAGCCGGCCATAGGCCCGGATCTCTGCCGGGGTTTCATAACTTGGGCCAGCAACCGCCAGGTAAACACCACTTTGTGTTCGTAACTTAATCTTTTTGCCAGCTTGCAAAAGCAATCCACGCAACCGTTCGTCATAGACGTCGGTGAGATCGACGAATCGGGGGACGCCGAACAGGCCGGGGCCACGAAGAGGGTTCGATCCCATGAGATTGATGTGATCCGTGAGAACCATCAGGTCACCCGGCCGGAACTTTTTGTTAATGCCGCCCGCCGCATTCGTGAGGAGCAGGTTTCGAATGCCGAAATCCGCCAGCACCCGAACCGGGAAAGTCAGTTGTTCCATTTCGTGCCCCTCGTAAAAGTGCGTTCGCCCTTTTAGGATCAGGACCGGAACCCCGCCCAGTTTACCAACCACCAGGCGTCCCACGTGACCGCTGACACCTACTGAGAGAAATCCGGGCAACTTTCCGTAAGGAATTTCGACATCCACTTCGATGTGGCTTAGCGCCGCCTGGAAACCGCTGCCAAGCACCATCGCAAGTTGCGGACGCAGGCTGGTTTGACGCTTAAGATAGGTGGCAGTCTGCTTGGAATTGAATTCGGTGTTGCGGGTGTTACTCATGGCGCGGAACCATGATTAAAAAATAGCGCTGCAAATGAGAAGCGTTTGTTTCTAAAATCGGCTTATTTCAGAAGATTGAATTGCCCGATCAACGGCAGCGGTTTGCATTGTCCTGCGGCAGCGTTGATGATTCCAAGAACCATGAGCACGATTGCTCCAGCCACGATGACAAATGGCGCAATCCACATGACGCACCCGACAATCGGAATCATCATCAGCACCATTGATCCAGCAAGAAGTATCACCGTCGCAAGAAAAAGGACAATGCCCTGATTGGCATGATACCGGGCAAACTTCGAGTTCGGCGCCGCTAAGAGTGGGACAATAAAAAGGAGCCCGATATACGCCAGTATCGCAAATATTTTATTTTTCTCCACATCCTCCAAGTCCGGGGTTTTGTCGGAAATCGGCGGCGGAGCAGCGGAAGAAAAAGCGGTCACTGGTGGCGACGGAGGTGTCCCGGCTGCCGGGAAGTTTAGTTCCGGCAATGAATGAGCAGGAACCCATTCAGTGGAACCTTCCTTTTGCAGAAGCGATTCGCGAGTCAACATGCCGCTGTCAACAAGACGCTGCAGTTGCTCGATTTCGACAGGACCAAAAGTTTGGCCATTATGGACGTATTTCCAAATGTTCATAGTTCCCGATTGTCTTGTTTACTCTACCACGAGCCGGGGATGCTGGATACTCGATTCTGGATTCTGGATTCTGGATACTCGATTCTGGATTCTGGATGCCGATGCTTAGCGAATACCAAAAGTAATTTCCGGATAGGCACTCAAGTTCCACCAGAAACGTCCGGTGTTCACCACGAGCATTTAGTTCGCGGCGGGCTGTCTGGTTCCTTCTCCTCGGGGGAGAAGGTTAGGATGAGGGCGAGCCAATACATTCTTCGAACCATTCATTTCGGAAATTACTTTTGGTAATCGTTATAGATGCCGCCGACGCATCTGTAGCGATTGCTGAAGTAATTTCTGGATACTCACTCAACTGGACGGAAAAACGTCCACCGCAGGCATTATTTCACGGCGGGCTGACTGGATCCTTCTCCTCACTGCCATTTAGTTAAGGGCTGAAGGCCCGCCATGTGATAGCCCAGGCTGCAGCGAGTCAGACGAGCAAGGCCTGGGTTTACGGCGACAATTTTTCTGAGCCCTGTAG
>JACDHS010000129.1 GCA_013820875.1 Verrucomicrobiota bacterium
GAGATTTGGAACCGCCTTGTCGCCGCGCCAATGTCAAGCACTTACCAGATTTTCCCCATTAAACGCTAATTTCTTCAGGCCGACTTATATAAACCTATTTTCAGACAGGCTCTTAACTAAACGGCAGTGACCTTCTCCCCCAAGGAGAAGGAACCAGACAGCCCGCCGTGCAATAAACGCTCGCGGTTGAACACCGGACGTTTCCGATCAAACTTGAGTGCCTATCCGGCAATTACTTTTGGTAATCGCTATAGTGCCCACGATGTATAATTCAACAATTCACCATGCAACCCTTGTCCCCTACTTTGGTATCGGCTTCTCCGCTGTAGATTTTTTGTAAAATTGTTCGCGGTGAGGGCGAGCTGGCCCGACAGTAGTGTCATAAGTATGGAACAAGCAGTAACCAAAGACATTTCTGAGCAGAACACTCCCTCATTTCAGCCTTCGACAGACAGTAAATCCGAAACTCCAGCGACGCCCATTTCGGATTTCGTCGCGCGTGCCGATTTCCCAGACTGTGCTCGAGGCGCACTCGTCAACATTGGCGGTTACACCGGCCTGGTGGTGGATATTGTTGGCAACTCTTTGAAAGTTCGTTCAGACGACGAAACTACCATGAGTTTCAATTGTCATGTTTTGCGGAGACTCTACGCGCCACGTGAGGAACTGAAACCGAGAGTTCCCGAAAGCGAGACAGATCGTAAACCCGAGAGCAGAAGAAAGACTGCAAAAAGTACTGAGGTCGAACCTGAACCCGAGCCGCCGAAGCGAAATATCATCACAGAACCGAACTTTGATCTTCCGATTAAGCCAATCCGCGATTTCACCGGACGGGAGGATTTTCCGCAATGCACGTTTGGCGTGCATGTGGACATCGGAGATTATAAAGGGGTGGTCGTGGAGATTGTAAAAGGATCGCTCAAGGTGCGCTCCCCGGAAGAAGTCATTCGCAGCTATAATTCCCAGGTGCTGCGCAAACTTTATCCCCCCAGCAAATAAGCACTGGCTGCGGCAGGGCTCATTCCACTCATTTTCAGACCGACTCCCAAGCCCTTGCGCCATTCAACCTTGGGCAGGCTCCCACTTTTCCCGATGGCGATGGCTTTCAATCCTAAGCGATCCACTCAGGATTGAAGTTTAGCCCTCGAAAACGTGCCTGTCCCAACCGCAGAACGACCACACAATTGGGCTTGCGTGGCAACAAATCTTCAATCCCTGCGACGTGGCCAACACAGTGTGCGGACGTCGTCGCCGCAGTTTCAAAGTGGACAACACACTGTGCGGACGTCGTTTCCGCAGTTTCAAAATGGACAACACACTGTGTGGACGTCGTTTCCGCAGTTTCAAAGTGGACAACACACTGTGTGGACGTCGTTTCCACAGTTTCAAAGTGGCCAACACACTGTGTGGACATCGTTTCCACAGTTTCAAAGTGGCCAACACACTGTGTGGACGTCGTTTCCACAGTTTCAAAGTGGCCAACACACTGTGCGGACGTCGTTTCCGCAGTTTCAAAGTGGACAACACACTGTGCGGACGTCGTTTTCGGAACCACAGAGGCAATAAACCCTTATAATCCCCACTTTTTAATCCGGAGGAAGGTGATTTTTGATGACTCGAAAACAATTTCCTGGATTTGGTCTGAGAAAATTCCGTTCGCAAAAGGGATCTTCGTCGTGAGGTGGGGACAGCAGTTTTAATCCTAAGTGATCCACTTAGGATACACGGATAACGGGAATGCCCAACGCACGTAGCCGAAAACTCTCGATGTGACTTGTCGGGTTCGCTATTGATCAAGCGTGTCCACTGCGTCTAAAAGAGTTTCTCCAAAACCTGTTTCGACAGGGCACGTTGCCGGAACATTTCGCCGGGAATTTTTCATTATTGCGGCACTGGCGATCGTTACTTTCGTTTTATTTTGGCCGATCCGACAGCATGACTTCATCAATTACGATGATCCGGATTACATCACGGCAAATCCGATCGTGCAGCAGGGCGTCACATGGGAGGGAACCAAATGGGCATTCACCAGCAGCCATTCTTACAACTGGCATCCGATCACCTGGGTGTCGCACATGCTGGATGTTCAGTTCTTTGGATTGAACCCTGGCCAACATCACTTGGCCAATTTGTCATGGCATGTTGCCAATGCGCTTTTGCTGTTTTGGCTGCTGCGGAGAATGACGGGCGCCATTTGGCCCAGTGCATTGGTTGCAGCCTTCTTTGCATGGCATCCGTTACATGTGGAATCGGTGGTGTGGGCGTGTGAGCGGAAAGATGTTCTCAGCACTTTCTTTTGGCTGCTAACGACAATTTTCTATGTGCGATTTGTCGAAAAGTCCAAGGTCCAACGTTCGCAATTCAAAGGTGATTATGCCCTCGCGCTTTTCTTCTTTGCGCTGGGGCTGATGTCGAAACCGATGCTGGTGACGCTACCCTTCACGCTCTTGTTGCTGGATTACTGGCCATTGAGGCGGTTTCCCGAAAACCGTCGCGGATCTGAATACCGATTACCGAATACTGAACACTTCTTCCGTCTGGTTTGGGAGAAACTCCCCTTCTTCGCTCTTACTATCGCCTCGTGCGTCATCACTTTCCTCGTGCAACGTAAAGAAGGGGCTGTAGTGAATTTTGAACATCTACCCATAGGCGCACGCCTGGCAAATGCAATCGTCTCTTATGTTCGCTATATCGGAAAAACGCTCGCGCCATCTGATCTCATCATCTACTACCAGCCGGTGGAATGGTCCTCCGCGCAAGTGGCGCTGGCGCTTGGGTTGATTGCCGCGATTTCTGTCGGAGCCTTTTGGCTGGCCCGGAAACAACCTTTCATTTTTGTCGGTTGGTGCTGGTTTCTCGGAACGTTGGTTCCGGTGATCGGAATCGTGCAGGTGGGCGCTCAGGCTATTGCCGATCGTTACATGTATGTGCCGATGATTGGCCTGAGCATTTTTCTTATCTGGCCCTTTGCCGGCTTTGTGCGACAGAAAAAGAAGTTTGCGCCGCTTGCATCCGTGGTCGCAGCCATAGTGTTGATCGCTTGCCTGTTTGCATCGTCAAAACAAATCGGTCATTGGCAAAACAGCGAGGCAATCTTTGCGCGCACGATCTCGGTGGATCCGGTAAACGTCGTCGGCCGCGTGATGCTCGCCAATACACTGCTTGAGCAGCAAAGATTTGCTGAAGCAGAGGAACAGTTTAAAGGCGCGCTCAATGTGAATCCCAATTTTCCGGAAGTACACTTCAACCTGGGAAATTTATTTATCCAACAGAACAGGGTCGCGGAAGCGATTGGGGCGTATGAAGCGGCTATCGGACAAAATCCAAACTATGCGGAGGCACATGCAAACCTCGGGGTGGCCCTGGGGATGCAGCAGCGTTTTTCTGAAGCGGTTGCGCATTACGAAAGATCCCTGGAGTTGCAACCGTTTCAACCGGACCTGCTGCGGAACCTCGCGCTTGATTTGATGAGTTTGCAACGCTTTGTTCAAGCCGAAGCCAAACTTCGGCGCGCACTGGAACTTGATCCTTCCGATGCAATGTCTCACCTTCTCCTTGGCAATGTTCATTGGGCGCAGGGACAAACCGGTGAAGCAATTCCACAGTATCGCCGGGCGTTAGAGCTGCGTCCGGATTTTCCTGAAGCGCGAGAACGCCTGATGGCATTGCAGGACGAACGATCGGAACAAATCACGAAATGAACACTAAGCACGAATCCGGGTGTTCCATGGCATTCGCGGCTGGTCTTCATTGTTTCCAGTAAAGCCTTTCTATTGACAGCCACGGCGAAGCACTTGCCGGAGGGAATCCGTTGCAGTAGCTTCGCTGGGTATGGACGAGAATTTGCCGCCGAACGAAGGGATGTCGAGCGATCCAACACCACCCCGACCTTCTACTCCGCCGCCCCCTCCACCACCACCGCCACCGCCGCCCTTTCAACCACCGCCTCCATTGCTTGCTGCCGCAACTCCAGCACCTGCGCCGCGTCCCAAGCGCAATACGGGCCTGAAGATTTTAGTCGTCTTGCTGCTGCTCGCACTGGGTGTCAGTGTGTTGCTGAACCTCGGGCAACTCGGACGCGGATGGGCCCTTTCCAGCAAATCGGTTCAAAAAAAGCGTCAATATCTCCAGGAGGTTCTGCTTCGTGACAATGCATCGCGCAACAAGGTCGCAGTTGTGCAAGTGCAAGGGGTGATCACCAGCGGAGGAGGGGACGGTCGCCGCAGCATGGTGGAGCATATTCGGGATCAATTCGATGTCGCCGCCGCCGACAAGAATGTGAAAGCAGTGGTTCTGAAGGTGAATTCCCCGGGAGGCGAAGTGCTGGCTTCCGACGAGATTTATAATACGATCCGCGATTTTCAGGATACCACCGGCAAACCGGTGATTGCTTCCATGCAAACTCTGGCTGCTTCCGGCGGTTATTACGTGGCGGCGCCTTGTCGCTGGATTGTGGCCAACGAATTGACCATCACCGGGAGCATCGGGGTGATCATGCACGGATGGAATTTCGGCAATCTGATGGAAAAGATCGGCGTGCGCTCCTCCACTTATAAAAGCGGGAAATATAAAGATATGCTCAGCCCGTTTCGGCAACCCGAAGAAGTTCCGGCAGAAGAACGCGAATTGGTGCAGGAACTGATTTTCGAAACGTATGGCAAGTTCACAAATATTGTCGCCGCTGGCCGCGGTGAATCCTGGGCGCAAAGCAACCAGGAAGGCCGTGAACTGGCCGAGGACTGGATGGACTACGTGGATGGTCGCGTCTTTTCCGGCGAAAAAGCTTATCAGTTGGGGTTTGTAGATGAGAATGGTGATTTTGCAGCAGCCATTGAGCGCGCACTAAAGCTGGCAGGCATTTCGAATGCGAACATCATCGAATACCAACGCCCCTTCGGTTTCGGCGACATCTTCCAGATCTTCGGCGAAACAGACGCTCGCACGGTGAAGCTCGATATCGGCGTCGATTTTCCCAAGCTTCAGTCCGGTTGTTTGTATTTTATCTATCCCCAGGCCATACCTTGAGCCTCAATTCACCCAACATCCTCCCAGATGAAAAACGTTACCGTCATCAAGCATCCACTCATTCAGCATAATCTCACCCGATTACGCGATGAACGGACAGGGCCACAGGAGTTTCGTCGTGTTCTCAGCGAAGTGGCCGCCCTGATGGTTTACGAAGCCACCCGCTCCTTTAACGTCGTTCCTTTCAAGGTGAAAACTCCGATCCAGACGACGGAAGGTTATAAGTTAAAGCGGGAAGTGATCCTGGTGCCGATTCTCCGCGCCGGGTTGGGGATGTTGGATTCCATTCTACAACTCATTCCCCATGCGCGAGTTGGTTTCATTGGTTTGAAACGCGAGGAAAAATCCTTGCAAGCCACTTCTTATCATAAGAGCCTGCCGGAGAACTTACGCGATTTTGAAGTGATCCTCATTGATCCCATGTTAGCCACTGGCGGAAGTGCCGTCGCCGCAATCAACCTTTTGATGGAACGCGATGCCACTCACGTGCGCATGGTGAACCTGGTGGCTGCGCCGGAAGGAATTCGGCAAGTGCGGGAACATTGCGGGAACGTGCCGATCTTTACGGCCGCCGTGGACGAACGGTTGAACAAAAAAGGTTTTATCGTGCCGGGTCTCGGAGATGCCGGGGATCGCCTGTTCGGTATTTGAATGTCCGGGTTCTCATGAAAGTGGAACGCGAAAACATATTGATTGTAGCTGACAGCGAACGCGACGCGAACATGCTGTACGCCGTCGGAATGTTCGTGCCGGACGCGTTCATTTACCTCCGTGCCAAAGGCAAGTGCCATGTTGTGATGAGCGATCTGGAAATTGATCGCGCCCGCAAACAGGCTCCGCATTGCAAAATTCTTTCCTTCTCCCAATACCAGCAAAAGCTCCGCGATAAGGGAGTTCGTTCACCCAGTTACGCCCAGATTATCGGCGAACTGGTGCGTGAAAAACGGCTCAAGAAAATTTTCGTCCCGGGAAACTTTCCGCACGGCCTCGCCCGCGAACTCCGCCGTTACGATGTAAAGGTGAAGGTCAAGGAAGGTGGGATTTTTCCAGAACGCGAACTCAAGACGGCTGATGAAGTTAAAAAAATCAGCGCGGCGTTGATGATGGCCGAAGTCGGTTTGGCGGAAGGCATTCAATGTCTTAAACGCGCCAAAATTGGAAAAGGTGGCAAGCTCATGCACAACAATGTTCCGCTCACCGCGGAAAAGGTGCGCGCGGTCATTGATATTGCAATCATCCAGGCAGGGGGAATTGCGGCGCACACGATTGTCGCCTGCGGGAAACAGGGATGTGATCCGCACGAACGCGGGTTTGGTGTCCTCAAAGCAAATGAGCCCATCATCATTGATGTTTTCCCTCGTTCGCAAAAGACCGGCTATTTCGGCGACATTACGCGTACGGTCGTAAAAGGCAAAGCGAGCGAGACGATACAGAAGATGTATCAGACGGTTGCGCGCGGTCAGGAGATTGGTTTTCAGAAACTCGGGAACAACATTTCCGGGGCGAGCGTGCATGATGCGATTCTTGATTACTTCGAAAGCGAAGGATTTGTCACGGGCAAGGTCAAAGGGCGCATGCAAGGTTTCTTCCATGGAACCGGTCACGGACTTGGCCTGGAAATTCACGAACCACCTCGCGTCAGTCCCTCTTCCCCAGACATCATGAAAGCCGGCCACGTCGTGACCGTTGAACCCGGTCTTTACTATCCATCCATCGGCGGCGTTCGCCTCGAGGATGTCGCTCACATCACGAAAGATGGCGTGCGCAATCTGACAAAGTTTGAAAAGGTGCTCGAAATTTAATGCAGCCGTCAGTTTCGCCCTCCTCAGCTAGTCCCAGGTATCTTCCCGGCTTCAGGCAGCGCCGCGGTTTAAACTGGGGGTTCATCGGTCTTCTCTACACATCGTTTTACATGTGCCGATATAACCTATCGGTGGCAAATAAAGCTATCAGCGAGGAATACGGTTTTACCCGTGCAGACATGGGGAAGATTATTACCGCTGCCCTAATTGCTTATGCTTTCGGGCAAATCATCAACGGACTGTTGGCGGATCGAATGGGAGGAAAACGGGCGATGCTGATCGGTGCGACCGGCACCATCGTAATGAACATTTTGTTCGGCGCCGCTTCCCTCTGGTGGGTGATCGGAGCAGATGGGACACGGGTCATTCCTATCCAGTTCCTGGGGACAGAAGTTTTTCTGAAGCTCCTAACCCTGTTTGTCGCCATTCGAGGGATTGATGGATATATGCAATCGTTCGGCGCGCCGGGCATGGTGAAAATCAATGCGGCCTGGTTCGGGCAGACTGAACGCGGACGATTTGCGGGGATCTTCGGATTCATGATCAACCTCGGGCGCTTCGGCATTTTCAAGTTGGGTCCGGCGCTGCTCGCTGGTTTCGTCTTTTTGGGAATGTGGCAGGTTCCTCCACTGCATTGGCGTTGGTTGTTCTGGGTTCCTTCGGTCATCTGCGCACTCGTCGCCATAGGCATGATCTTCTTCGTAAAGGAGACTCCGGAAGAAGCAGGATTTCATGGCGCCCATGCCGGCGAAGAAGACCACGAGGATTCGAACGTCCGGGCCGGATTCGGATTGGTTATACGCACCATCGCCACCAATCCAATTGTCTGGGTGGTTGCACTCGCTTATGCCTGCACGGGAGCCGTCCGACAGGCGATTGACCAGTGGTTCCCGAGATATATGCAGGAACACCACGCAGTGGATCTGCAATCGGGCCAATTTCAGTTCCTGGCCTTCATGATTCCGTTCGTTGCATCGGCTGGATCGCTGATTTCCGGTTACGTTTCGGATACCCTCTTTAAAGGAAAACGCGCTCCAGTTGCCGCTCTTTTATTCTTCCTGGAATCTGTCGTCATCTTCCTGGCGGCCGTGAGCATCCCCAACGCATTACGGTTCGGGTTGAGCACCTCCCATGTGGCGATTTTCTTCCTGCTGCTGATTTCTTTAACTGCCAATTCCACGCACTCAATCCTGGGCACAGCCGCTGCCATGGATATTGGCGGCAGGAAAATGGCCGGATTCGCCTCCGGACTGATCAACTCCTTCCAATACTTTGGGGGAAGCCTCGCCGGATATTTCCTCGGCATGCTTCTGGATAAAGATTGGAACTACTACTTCTATTTCATGATTCCGTTCGGAATTTTGGGTGGGATCCTGATGCTTCTCATTCGAGGCCGTGTGACCCTGAAAGCGAAACAGAAGCCGCCGCCAGCAGGGGTTATCTCGGTTTAAAGGCGGGGGATAACACACTTCCTTCTTCTTAATCTTACTCTCACCGGAAACAGGGGGGAGTAAGAGTAGAATCAAAAAAGGGAAGCCACTATTCCGCCCCGTCGTTCTTAACCATCAGATACTTCACGATCGGCAGGTTCTCGATTATTCGGCCGACCAGTGAATCGGCATCTCTTTTGATCGCTTTTAATTCTTCTTCATCTCCCTCCGGCTTGACGTAGATCACACACTGAATGGCTGGCTGAAAATAACTCACTGTAATCGACGTAATCCTGTTGGTGTACTTTTCCATCCGCCGATAAATGAACTGTTCAATATCATTGTTGATTGGCTCCAACGCGACGTGTTGTTGGTCAACATCCAGGTTGGCGGCTTCCGCCTTGCGAACGGCTGCGTGAAGTTTCGTGCCGAGGGAACGTGCTTCCCGGCGCATTTTCGCTTCTTCCGCAGTTTTGGGCTTATCTTCCGGAACCCGGGCGACAGGCTCCTGCTTGCCGCAACCGACCACTGCCAGCAGCGTCGCAACGACCAGAATCCAACAATTTTTTTTCAGTTCGGCAATCATTATAACAACTCTCAGACGCCAATGTCTTCATTCCACAACCCAGGATTTTCCTGAATGAATTTTTGCATCATCTCAATACATTCATCGTCTTGCACCACATCCACCTGGATTCCATGCCCACGCAAATAATCTTCCGCGCCAAGAAATGTTTTGTTCTCCCCAACCACCACGCGCGGAATGCCATAGAGCACAATCGCACCACTACACATCGGGCATGGCGATAGTGTCGTGTAAAGGGTGGAACGCTTGTAAACCGATGCCGCCAGGCGTCCGGCATTCTCCAGGCAATTCATCTCCCCGTGATGAATCACACTTCCCTGCTGAACACGCTGATTGTGTCCGCGACCCAAAATCCTGCCATCGCAGACCAGCACGGAGCCTATTGGAATGCCGCCTTCGTCCAAACCGATTCTCCCTTCGCTGATGGCTGCTTTTAGAAATGTGTCCATAGGCTAAATGGCCGCTGCAACGGCGTCGCCCATTTCGCTGGTTCCCACCTTCTTTGCGTTGGAATCTGCCGGATTATAAATGTCTCCCGTGCGGTTTCCATCCGCGATTGCTTTGCCAACGGCTTTTTCAATTGCATCTGCCGCGTCATTCAAGCCGAAGCTGTAACGCATCATTAATGCGCACGAAAGGATCTGCGCGATTGGATTGGCCAAATTCTTCCCGGCGATATCCGGGGCAGTGCCGCCAGCAGGCTCATAAAATCCAAAAGTCTGTCCGCCAGTCGTTGCTCCCAGGCTGGCGCTCGGCAACATCCCAAGCGAACCGGCCAAAGCCGCCGCTTCGTCGCTCAAAATATCGCCAAACATGTTCTCGCAAAGCATTACATCGAACTGCGTCGGCTTGAGCATCAATTGCATCGCTCCGTTGTCCACGAACATATGTTCGACCGTCACATCCGGATATTCTTTGCTCACTGCGGTCACGACCTCGCGCCAGAGCACGCCATTTTCCAGGACGTTCGCCTTATCAATGCTCGTCACCTTTTTACGACGCAACTGGGCCGCTTTGAACGCCACATGCGCGATGCGCTCAATCTCCGGCGTGGTATAAACCATCGTGTCAATCGCGCGCTGAACTCCGGGGGAAACTTCTTCCGTTTTTTTCGGTTGCCCAAAATACATGCCGCCAGTCAATTCGCGCACCACGAGAATGTCCAATCCATCCCCTTGCCGTTCCGGACGCAACGGGCAGGCATAAGCCATTACTTTGGGTAATTGCACCGGGCGCAGATTGGCAAAAAGACCAAACTCCTTGCGAATGCGGAGCAGCGCGGCGCGTTCCGGACGTTCCTCCTTGGGAATGGTCGGATCGCGATCCGGCAGACCGACAGATCCGAACAGGATGGAATCCGATTTTTTGCAAAGCGCGAGGGTGTCATCGGGCAATGCTTTTCCGGCAGCATCAATTCCAGCCCAACCGACCGGCGCTTCGGTCAAATTGAGGGTCAAAGAGAATTTCTTTTCAACGGCGCGCAGTACTTTGACTGCTTCACGCATCACTTCAGGACCAATTCCGTCACCAGCAAGAACCACGATATTGTATGTCTTCATTTTTGAAAGGCAGATGAAGGTTACGGAATTCCCTGATGCTGCAAAAGAAATTTCGGTTCGCCGCTTTTCCACCCGTTCCGATGAGGTTATCCGCATATTTTCTCAGGTTTTTGGAAAAACGGAGGAACTATAGTATTACCAAAAGTAATTTCCGGATAAGCACTCAAGTTTCATCGGCAACGTCCGGTGTTCGACCGCGAGCGTTTATTCCACGGCGGGCTGTCTGGTTCCTTCTCCTCGGGGGAGAAGGTTAGGATGAGGGCGAGCCAAAACATTCTTCGAATCCATTCATTTCGGAAATTACTTTTGGTAATCGTTATATCTGTAATTTCATGGCCAATCTTTCGTTCCTTTTCTCCTTTTTTCCGTGAGTTCTGTGTCAGGGCTGTGACGGGTTGGTTACGTTCCTGTGAACTGCGTTAATCTCTGTTGACGCTTCTGATGGAATCCGTCAACAAGTGGGCAATCTATGACAGAAACACGGAAACTGTTCTTCACATGCGCCATGGCAATCCTGGCGGGCGGCACAACTGCATTCGGGCAATCGGCCGACGCCTTGATCAACAAGCTTCTTGAAAAGGGGATTCTCAACGTCAAAGAAGCCAACGAACTGCGCGAAGAAACGGATAAAAATTTCAGCGCTGCTTATTCGGAGAAGAGCGGCATGCCGGAATGGGTGACGGCCCTCAAATTTACTGGTGATCTGCGATTGCGCTACGATGGTATTTATTCAGATGTCCCTGGCTTGGTGGATCGGCATCGTGCTCGGTTTCGTTTGCGCTACGGGGTTGTGGCCTCCCTCGCTGAAGATTTCGAAGTCGGGTTTCGACTCGCCTCCACTGCATCAACGGGGGGCAACAGTGCTGGTGATCCGGTTTCCACAAACGAGACCTTTGGCAACAATGCCAATCGCAAGCCGATCGGTATTGATCTGGCTTTTGTTCGTTGGTCTCCGATCGAAACGCCGGATTGGACGGGATCGTTTTCGGTTGGCAAATTCGAAAACCCATTCTCATTTTCAGAGATGTTGTTCGATAACGACTACACTCCGGAAGGGCTGGCTCAAACTTTAGGCTACCGCATCAATGAGGATCATCAGATGCGCTTTAGCCTCGGTCAGTTTATTCTCGATGAGATAGGGACCAGCAGTCGCGATGCCTACATGTTCGGTGCGCAAACCCGGTTGAACTCGAGGTGGGATGAACATTGGCAAAGCAGCTTAACTTTTGGTGCGCTCAGTATTTTGAATCCCCGCACTCTCACCAGCGCTGCTGTGCCCGATGTGAACCGCGGAAATACCCGAACAGCGGCGGGCGTTTTGGTTCATGACTACAATTTGTTGATTGCCGATGCGGCAGTGACCTACACCTTTGACAGCGCTCCCTTTTATAAGGGCAAGTTCCCAGTGCGCCTGGGTGGTGAGTACATCTACAACCTTGGCGCTCCCAACAAGAATGTCGCATTCGGGTTTGGTCCGACTTTCGGCAAAGCTGGCAAGCGCGGCACCTGGGAGTTCTCTGCCAAGTACAAAGAAATGCAGGCGGATTCCGTTTACGAAGAGACGGTTGATTCAGATTACGGGGCCTTCTATTTCCGCAATCCTCCCTATGATTCACCCGGCGGCTTTCCAACCTACTCCGCAGGCACGAATGTGCGAGGGCCGGTGTTCCGCTTTAGTTATTCCCCATTTGATTTCTTAACCCTCTCGACAATGTATGCGATCACTGAATTGATCGATGAAGTTCCTCCTGGCTCTCCGAGCGATGGCTCCAAGTTCATTTTTGACGCCGTGTTCAGATTCTAATTTGTAACACAATTGTCACACAACAGACGCACAGAAGTCATATAGGTTTAATAGTGTTTCAGAGTCAGAGGAACATTATGAAACTTATTAAACATCTTTTCGTTGCAATCACAGCCCTGGGAATTGGCTATTCCGCTCAAGCCGGTAATATCACGGTCAAAGGCTCCGACACCATGGTCATCCTCGGCCAGAAATGGGCGGAACGTTACATGCAGACACATCCGCAAACCAAGGTGCAGGTGACAGGTGGCGGGACGGGGGTTGGCATTGCCGCATTGCTGAATCGAGGCACAGACCTGGCTAACGCTTCCCGTAAAATGAAACCAAAGGAAGTCACTGACTTCGTGAAGATCTATAACAAGCGCCCGACCGAATACAAAGTCGCGCTGGATGGTCTTTCGATTTATGTGAACGACCAAAATCCAATCAAAGAATTAAGTCTTGAACAGCTCGACGGGATCTTCACCGGGAAAATCAAAAACTGGAAAGAAGTCGGCGGTCAGGATTCGAGAATCGTGGTTTACAGCCGTGAAAACAGTTCCGGCACTTACGAGTTCTTTAAAGAAAGTGTGCTGAAGGGAAAGGATTTCGCAGCTGCAGTGCAAACCATGCCGGGGACGGCGGCAGTATTGCAGGCGGTGGCTCGCGAGAAGTTTGGGATTGGTTACGGCGGCGCCGCCTACGGTGCGGGTGCGAAAGATTTGGCGATCAAGAAGGATGCAGGATCCAAAGCGGTTGAACCTTCAGAAGAAACGGTTGTGAACGGAACGTATCCGATCTGGCGTTACCTTTACATTTACGTAAACCCGGCAATTGATCAGGGTGAAATTGGTTCTTACCTCAAGTGGATCCGCAGCGATGCAGGCCAGAGGGTGGTGAAAGATATTGGTTATTATCCGCTGCCGGAAAATTTGCAGGAAAAGTAAGCGCTCCGTTCAAATTCCGCATCAAGGTGCAACTACATCTCAACAAAATTACTGACGTTCTCCCTCACCCCGGCCCTCTCCCGCTGGGAGAGGGAGAATGTTCCCGCCGTGGTTCCACCCGAAGACTCACTTCGTCCTTGAGTCATTCTTTCGTCATTCCAAACTGAAATGCCACATCGAGATATAGGTAAACGAAGCGCCGGGTGGATGGGGCTCTCTCGTGGGCACAAGGCGCGGCCCTTGGAATGGATCGCTGAGAAGGCTATCTTCGCGGTCTCGCTTTCGACCATCCTGATGGTCTTCCTGATTTTCGTTTTCATCGCGAAAGAGGCGTGGCCATTGCTGGCTGGCAAAATGAACAGTGCGGCCAGCCAGGAAGTCATTGCCCCGGAAGACATGGACAAACTGTCAGCGGAAGAACTGCGGGTTTATCTGGAGATGACCAAAGCGGAATTCGCAGCGAAGGATCGCGAGACGCTGCAACTGCTGATGGAACTGAAAGCTGAAGCAGGCGCAGAAGCTCCGGACGATAAAGATGCGGAGATCAATACCACCGAGTTGCGTTACCTGGTTAAACCGTATCAATGGTCGGATTACGATAAGCCGGAATACATCTGGCAACCGGTTTCTGCCATTCACAAATACAATATCATTCCGCTGGTCATCGGCAGTTTGAAAACCACTTTGGTGGCACTTCTCTTTGCCGTTCCGCTGGCACTTGGTGCGGCGATTTATGTTTCGCAATTGGCTCCACCGAAACTGAAGGAATATGTGAAGCCTGTCATTGAACTGCTCGCGGGCATTCCTTCTGTGGTGCTTGGTTTTTTTGCGCTGATCGTGATGGCGACATTTTTGCAATCGGTCACCGGTTCTCATTCACGTCTCAATGCCCTGGTGGCAGGGATTGCTCTCGGCATCGCGGTGATCCCAGTGGTTTTTTCGATTGCCGAAGACGCACTGACAAGTGTGCCGCGCAGTTACATTCAAGCGGCACTCGCTCTCGGCGCTTCGAAATGGCAGGCGGCGTGGCAGGTGGTTTTGCCGGCGGCGATTCCCGGCGTGTTTGCAGCGGTCGCGCTCGGTTTCGGCCGGGCGATCGGTGAAACCATGATTGTTCTGATGGCCAGCGGCAACGCGAGTATCATGTCCTGGGACCTGTTGGATTCCACCCGCACCATTACGGCAACGATTGCTGCTGAAATGGCGGAGGCGGTGTTCGGCGGGCATCACTACCGGATCCTGTTCATGCTAGGCATGCTGCTTTTCGCAGTCACATTCATTTCCAACCTGCTGGGCGACATTGTTATTCACCGGCTGAAAGGTCGTTTGGAGGGTAAGAGCTAATGGATACACAAACCCCATTACTACAGTTTCAAGAGCAGAAACCGGAACTCCATTTCCGGACAACGAAGTTTAACTTTGGCTCCTTCTTTTTCACCGGGCTCACCGGTTTGGCCACGCTGTTTATTCTCGCGATCCTGGCGATCATCCTGGGGAACATCATCATCAACGGTGCTCCAGCACTTTCGTGGCGTTTCATCACGGCAGGCACGGAACAGGATATGTTCGACGTGGAAAAAGCAGGCGTGTTTCCGATGATTGTCGGAACAGCCGCACGCGTTTTTCTCATGACGATCTTTGTCATTCCCGTTGGAGTCATCACCGCGATCTACCTGACGGAATACGCGCACGTTTCTTCGCCGCTGACCCGGATCATTCGCGGTGCAGTGCATAACCTGGCGGGTGTGCCGTCCATTGTGTTTGGACTGTTTGGGCTTGGCTTTTTCATCAGTTTCGTCGGAGGCAACCTTGATCGCCTTTTTCATCCTGAATTGGCTGAACCAATCTGGGGAAAGCCAGCAATCGTCTGGGCCTCCCTGACACTCGCGGTGATGACATTGCCGGTGGTGATTGTTGCGACGGAGGAATCGTTGAAAGCTATTCCGCTCGGGTTGCGCGAAGCGAGCCTCGCGCTTGGGGCGACCAAATTGGAAACCATCTGGAAGATTGTGCTCCCGCAGGCGCTCCCTGGAATTATGACTGGTGGTATTCTCGCCATTAGTCGTGCTGCCGGAGAAGTAGCGCCCATTTTGTTTACCGGCGCTGCCTACTACATGGCCCATTTGCCTAAATCTTTGAACGACCAATTCATGGATCTCGGCTATCACGTTTTTGTTTTGTCCACGCAATCACCCAACGTGGACCAGACGCGTCCGATCCTGTATGCGACCGTTTTAGTGCTTCTCATTTTAACCTTCGCACTCAACATTGTAGCGATTCTAATTCGTGCAAAGATGAGGGCGAAAATGCGCTTATTGCACTGATATGCCAGAGATTCTTATGTCCGAGCCAGTCATGCCCAACATCAAAGTGAAAGATCACGGCCATCTTCCTTCAGCAGAAAGCCCGCTGCTGGAAGTCGAAAATCTTTCGCTCTATTACGGCCATTCCCAGGCGCTCAAAAATATTTCGGTCAAACTTTCCGAAAAAGTCATTACTGCATTCATCGGTCCTTCCGGTTGCGGTAAATCCACTTTGCTCCGCTGCTTTAACAGGATGAACGACTTGATCGACAGCGTGCGCATCACCGGGAAGATCAAAATCGGCGGACAAGACATCTACGAGAAATCAGTGGATGTGATCGAGTTGCGCAAGCGCGTTGGAATGGTTTTTCAACGGTCGAATCCTTTTCCCAAATCGATTTACGAAAACGTCGCATACGGCCTTAAGCTGCACGGCAAGAACGATAGGGCTGAGTTGGATGAAATCGTGGAACGCAGTCTTCGTAACGCCGCTTTATGGGATGAAGTTAAAGATCGTTTGCACACCAGCGCCCTCGGGCTTTCCGGTGGTCAGCAACAACGACTCTGCATTGCGCGAGCGATCGCGATTCGTCCGGAGATTATTTTGATGGATGAACCGGCCTCTGCGTTGGATCCCATTGCGACGGCCAAGATTGAGGAGTTGGTTCTCGAACTGCGCAAAGAGTTCACGATCATCATCGTCACCCACAATATGCAGCAGGCGGCGCGTATCTCCGATTACACCGCTTTCTTTTACCTGGGCGAGTTGATTGAGTTCGATGCGACAGGAAAAGTTTTCACGAACCCTGCAAAGAAACAAACGGAGGATTATGTTACCGGGAGGTTTGGTTAAAATTTTTGGGTGGAACAGGTGTGATTGAAAGCAGATGAGACTCGGTTTGCGGGGACAGGCAAGATACCTGTCCTACTCTGGCGGCGAAGCCGCCTGCAAGGTAGGACAGGCTTCCAGCCTGTCCCTTCACAAACCTACGGCACTTTAAGGAACGGCATTATGACGAGAAACGATCAGGAATTAGCTGAGTTGAAGGAGAAGCTGCTCACCATGGCAAGTCATGCGGAAGCGCTGGTTTCCAAAGCCATCAAAGCACTTGTTGATCGCAACGAAGAGCTTGCGCGGTCGGTCAAGGAAAGCGACAGCATCATTGACCGCATTGAAATCGAAGTGGACGACATGGCCATTCATCTACTCGCCAAAGCGCCGCTCGCCACCGACCTGCGCATGATCACTGTTGCGATGAAAATTTCGCAGAACCTCGAACGCGTCGGAGACGAAGCCACCACGATTGCCCGCCGCGCAATCGAACTGAACACCGAACCGCAGTTGAAACCTTACATCGATATTCCACGGATGGCCAACATCGCCCTGGAAATGTTGAAAGGCGCCTTGGATGCATTCGTCAACAAGCAACCGGACCAGGCTTTGAAGATCGTTCCGCGCGACAAGGAAGTGGACAGCATTCACAAACAATTCCAACGCGAACTTTCCAGTTACATGATCGAAAATCCGAAGAACATTTCGCGTTGCCTCAACCTGATGACGATCTCCAAGAGCATCGAACGGATCGCCGATCACGCCACGAATATCGCCGAAGAAGTCGTTTACCTCTACGAAGCCCGTGACATTCGGCACAGCGGCAAAGAAGTGGAGACACAGAGCGACGAAGCCAAGCCGCAACCAAAGTAGGAAGAAGGGTTTGACACGAGTTGCACGAATTTTCCCAGCGCAGCTGTAGTGCAGGTTCAACCTGCTGTATCGCGGATTTTAAATCCGGGTTCCTCGCTGTTTTCGGTGGAATAAGATTCGGAAAAGTCTTCGATCGGTGAATTCCTGTTCCGGAGGAACTTGAGAACAGCCCATTTTTTAACCTTGGGTCGAGGAGGAGACGAATTTGGACTGCGGTGGCAAGCGAAGCGCGACACCGCTTTCGGACGCTCAATGCGGAGTT
>JACDHS010000216.1 GCA_013820875.1 Verrucomicrobiota bacterium
GCCGCCGACAACGGGCTGGTAGCCCGTTCCACCCATTTTCAGACAGGTCTTAAGGTTCCGAACGTTCAATTTTCATCCCTTTAAACCGGATGAAATGCTTCAGACCAGACATCGCCATCCAAACGAGGAGAACAACGAGCACCAGCCAACCTTTGCTCCGCCCATCCATCACGTTCATGACGAGGTGCCCGGACATCGCAAGAAACCAGAGTGAGTCCACCAGGAACAACGCCGGATGCGGACGCCATTTCGCGAACGCCCACGACACCACGAGCGTCAACCCAAGAATCAAAGCAATGGGATCAAATGGAACGGCATCGGTCCCAACATTCGGATTGCCCCGGATCGGAAGCGAACCGATAACCCAGAGCACCGCAATGGGAAGAATCCAACTGTAACGCCGCTTAAGATAGATTCCGGCAAGCAAAGGTTTACCAATCCATTCCGCCAAAGTCTCAACCGCTTCCGGAGCTAACTTGAACGTCATCTTCTTCGGCTTTTGAATGGCGAAAGCGCGCATCCCTTCCATCAAAGTCGCTGATTTCATCATTTCTTCGCGGAGAATGATGTACGGTTGAGGGTCCGACAACTCAGCCAGCGCAAGGTGGGTCTGATGCAGTGTTAGCGTCCATTGCGAGGACGGTTTACCCATCTCCGACAAGGCCAAAACCGTTGGGGAACTCGATGGCGTTTGCTGGGCTGGAAATGGTGTGTGATCACTCTCGCTATTCACAACCGCGAAAATGTTCAGCGTGCGCAATCAAGGCAAGCGTCAAATGAGATAAGGTGTTTATTGACCCCGGCTGATTGACCCGCTACACCTTGCGCCGACATGAAACTGACTTGGAGAGATAACGAGGAAATTGCCTGGGCGCTGATGGAAAAATATCCTGATCAGGACCCACTGAAACTGAGCTTTCCAAAGCTCCACAAAATGGTGACCGAACTCGAAGAGTTCGAAGATAAACCCGATGCTTCGAATGAAAAGATTTTGGAAAACATCCAGATGACCTGGTACGAAGAGGTTAAGTAATTGGTTGAATCGTTGAATGGTTGCATCCGCTTGGTTCCAACCATGCAACAACGCTTTGATTCAACACTGTAAGCTTCTATGAACAAATCCATTATCAAGCCCGCTAAATCCCCTGCTGCTGTCGGCCCTTACAATCATGCCGTTCGCGTCGGTGATTTACTCTTTTCTGCCGGACAAATTCCGCTGAACCCTGCCGACGGCAATCTCGTCGCCGGGGACATCACAGCGCAAACGGAGCAGGTGCTCCAAAACGTCAAAGCCATTCTCGAAGATCAAGGACTCACCTTTCAGAACGTGGTAAAGAGCACCGTCTTCATGGTGAACCTCGCCGACTTCGCAGCTATGAACGAAGTTTACGCAAAATATTTCACCAGCGACTTCCCTGCCCGTTCCACCGTGCAAGTCGCCGCTCTGCCAAAAGGCGCCAGCGTGGAAATCGAAATCATCGCTCATTTTTAAGACCTGGCGGCATTCGCTTTTGCAATTTAATCCAGAAGCGATTGCCGGTTCCAAAGTTCTGACTCGACAGCGCATTCGCCACTTCTCTCTGCGGATCTCGCGTCGTCCCCGCGTTGAACTTCTGTTTTGTTGGCGTGCGCTGAAAATTCGTGGCATTCCCGCGTCGGACTCATATCCTTTCCGCCGATGTCATCTGCTGCGTACATTTTAATTGGTCTTGCCATAGGAAGCTTGCTCGGCCTGGTGACCGGATGGTTTTTGGCCCGCAACAAGGCCGCGCACCCGAATGATAACCGCCTGGAAAACGAACTCCGCACCCAATTGCAACAACGGGAACGAGAACTTACCGAATCCCGCGCGCAATTGACGCAAAACTCAGCCGAACTCGCCGGCGCCCACGCGAACCGTTGTGCCGCAGAAAAGCTTTTAGCCGAACACAAACAGGTGCATGCACAATCCCTGGCCGAAGCCAAATCTGCGCAGGACAAAGCTCTCGCTGATTTGCGCGAAGCATTCAAAGCGCTCAGTGCCGAGGCATTGAAACAGACCCAACCGCAATTCCTGCAACTCGCGAATGAAACACTTGCGAAATTCCAGGAAACCGCCAAAGGCGATCTCGCGCAGCGCCAGGAATCAATCAAAGGCCTTGTCGAACCTCTCAAGCAACAGCTCGAAACTTATCAGAAACGGCTTCAGCAAAACGAAACGGCGCAGGCAGGGATACTCGGTGAAGTGAAACAACAACTCGAAGGCCTGACCCAAAACAGCCAACTGCTTTCCAACGAAACCCTGCAACTCCGCAAGGTGCTCAGCTCAAATCAAGCCCGCGGCAAATGGGGCGAGGAAACATTGCGCCGGGTCGTGGAAGCGGCGGGCATGAGTTTGCATTGCGATTTCTCGGAACAAGCCCAAAGCGGCGATTCCAAACCTGACCTGATTGTTCATCTGCCGGGTGACAGGATGATTATTGTCGATGCGAAAGTTCCTGACCTGGATTTCCTCAACGCGATTGACTCCGCGGATCCTACCTCCCGGGCCGAAGCGCTCGCTGTTCACGCGCAAAAACTCAAAGGAACGATCAGGGCGCTGGCCGATCGCGATTATCCCCGCCAATTCTCCACCGCGCTGGATTACGTCGTTTTATTTATGCCGGCAGAATCGCTTTTCAGCGCCGCGTTGGAAGGTGATCGCGACCTGATCGTCTGGGCCGCTCAACGTCAAATCATGCTGGCGACACCCGCCTCGCTCATCGCCCTGCTCCGCTCCGTCAGCATAAGTTGGCAACAACATGCCCAGACGGAGAATGCCAAAGAAATTGCTTCGGCTGCCCAGGAGCTTTTCAACCGCGTGGCGAAGTTCACCGAGCACTTCGAAAAGATTCGCAACAATCTCCAAAAAGCCAACGAAGCTTACAACGATGCAGTCGGAAGCTACGAACGCATGGTGCGACCTGCCGGAGAGAAACTGGTAAAACTCAGTGGCGCAAACAATGCAAAACAGCTCGCCGACATTTTGCCGCTCGATCAAACGTTGCGATTACCACCATCAACCTGACAAATGTTAATCTCCGGATCAGGCACCCCCGACTCAGAGGGGTGTAGAATCAAATTTGTTTGCGAACAGCTTCAACAGTTTCGCCACTTGCTGCACATCCCCGAGCGCGCGATGCGATTGCTCCTCGCATAAAAAGCGTTTAACCGTTTCAGCCTGGGATTGGGGAGCAATTTGCGAGTGAAAAGTGACGATCGATTGCATGTCCAGCATGCGACTCCGGAAAGGCCATGGGCGTTCGGCCTTGCTGTACAACACCTTCAAAAAACCGACATCGAACCAGACGTTCCATCCGCTGATGAAAAGTCTCCTTGCACCCGGCTGGAAAATACAATCAAAGCGCTCAACCACTTCAGCAATACTCGGAGCACGCTCCAACTCTTCCAACGAAATCCCGTTCACCGCCATTGCCTCCGGCTGGATTTCCGCCCCCGGCCACGGCGCGATGTAGGTGGAAAATTCTTGAATCGGATTCAAATCACGATCCAGGAGAAGCGCGCCAATCTCAATACACGCATGTTTGAGGTGATCGACACCGGTAGTTTCGACGTCGATGATCAGGATATCACTGGTTGTTTTCATTTTAATTATTAGCAACCTCCTACCCGAGATGAAGCCGTGACTCGAGTTGGCAAAGTCGCGCGCAAATAGTTTCAACATTACTGGAAGTTTCAAGTGTTTGTTGAAAAGAGTGGAAAGGAGATTTTTCGGTGAAACAGCCCGCAATAAAATCTCCATCGGTTGACCCTGGACAGCCCCGATCCGATCCGGTTGAACCGTTCGGAAGGTCAGAGCCTTCTGACGGCGGCTGCTACCAATCGAGGCGCTCGCGCAGTATTGTAAGCGGATCAGCTACCCAGATCCCTGCTTACTGCTTATACTGACGAGAGAACTTGGGGGGGCACCGCATGCGGTTTGTTAGGCTCGGTCATCCTCTTACTCTCCTGGCATGTAACGGACAAAACTGCCGTCAGAACTCAAAACAACCGTGCCGTGTCCACCGGGATAATACAAGGTCCGACCGTTCTCGTAGCCGCCGACGAACATCGCAAACACCTCGTAGCCGTCTCCGGTGCGCTCAACTCGGTAACGAGCGTCGAGTGGCTTCTGGCGACTCTTCTCAAGGTAAGCTCGTGCGGCTGCAACGATGCGCTGCTCCTCAGCCGTGAAGAGCGGATCGCCGGATGGCCGCATATCCGAATATGGTCCGGTGTCTGGATTGGAAACAGAAGGCGTCACAACACGCTGCTGCGAGCATCCAAGCAACATAAGAAAACTCAAGACTGTGAGAAATGTGCGCATAGAGCCTAACGAAAGACACAGAGCCGGTCAGCGCTGCGCTGTCTGCAACAAGGTCAATGGAAAACCGAAAATCGTGAAACTGCAAGCGCGGGGCTCTGTTGTCTGCACCTTTTTTTGTTAGGGGTCGAGCGCATCGTCTCTCACTTGTAACTCTGTCTGTAAGCAGTCGCTGACGCAATCGAGAAACCGCGACAACTGACGCAGCGTCCCGCAATAGTTTTCAAGGTCGAGTGCGTCCAAATCACTGAAATGAAAACTTCCGGCCAAATCAGCAGGGTAGCGAAACAGGAAAGACTTCGGGTCTTTGGACGACAATTCAATGATGATGCGCTCAACATTATCCAACTCCTGCGCGGGCATGTCCGGAGACGCTTGCACAAGCAGTGGTCTCAAAAGCGCCCAAAACTGGACGAGGTCGTGGTTCAGTCGCCAATCGCTCGGTAACTGGAGGTAGTCAGCGCAGGCGAATAACAACTCCTTGATGCGTAGCTCGACGTGGTGGCGATAAAGATAAGCCATCGGAAAAAGCAGATAACTGCCGTCGCGAAGGTCAGCAGACCAAACCGCAAAAAGCTTCTCAGCCGCTCTGCGGTAGCCTTCGGCGTAAAGCCGCCATACAACGCGTGTTTCCGACGCCAAGCCGTAACCCCAAGTGCCGGGTGTTCCTTGGAACACCTTGGCCGACGACTGCGGCCCAAGGCCAAGGATTGTCTGGCGGTGTCCAATGGCCATTGCTACTGATGCTGCTCATAGTAAGGAGGCCCCTAACGAGCTGATCGATGATGAGGAGCGCGCCAAGAAAATACCGAATGGAACAAGGATGCAACCGCGCTCCTCGTCATTCGATCCAGCGCTTGGTTGGGCAATTCAATACTCACTATAGCCTATAGTACAACTACGCGAGAAACCGT
>JACDHS010000130.1 GCA_013820875.1 Verrucomicrobiota bacterium
GCTCGTGTGCTGGCCTGCGGTCAATAAGTTTGCAGGGAAGAACAGAGGAAATGAATCATCAATTGTCCAACCACCGGCGTAGCCGCCATTCCCTTTCCCCCCGCCGCACAGCGGCTTCGTTCAACCAACCGGCTGCAGGCAAGGCCGGGATCACGTCTCGGTTGACAATTGAACATCATTGGCCCGGCCTGCCTGAGCCGGGACGTTAGCCCGACATGGACACCTCACGAAAAGCTAAAGTCCTTTTTCGGACGTCCTTCATCGTTTTTGTAGGATTCCTATTAATGTTGCCACTTACCTTGGTTTCGCACGGTATTTCAGGTGAGGAGGCTTCGCCGGTTGCTTTTTTTCTAATGATTGCTTTCGCCATCATTTGGCAGATTGCCACCGTTATTTATAATCGTCAGCGTGTGGTCAGTTGGCTCATGCTCATCGTGTACTTGGTTTTGTTTATTTTACCGATCATGGGCTCAGTCGTTTGATCTGCTTATGGAAGATTTCAGTTCAGTGGCAGTGGCTAACCAACCAGCTGCAGGCAAGGCCGGGATCGCGTCTCGGTTGACAATAGCACATCATTGGCCCGGCCTGCCTGAGCCGGGACGTTAGGCCTTGAAATTATGCCGCAGTTTGACCGTTCAAAGTCATTGCAGGAGCTGGAAGGTGTAGATTGGGGTGAGCCCAACTATGAGTCTCACGTCGTAATCGATGCCCATAGATTGCACCGCGTTCCTCTCTGCGAGTTCACTGTCGATGACTTGCGTTTCATGATCGGGCAAGATAACGGATTGCAGTACCTCATTCCCATTGCTCTTGAGCATCTGGCCGCTGATCCTTTTGTTGCCGGCGATTGTTATGAGGGTGATTTGCTTGCCGCCGTTTTGCGAGCCAATTCACGGTTTTGGATTGCGACTCCGGAGTTGCGCGAGGGCGCAGAACGGATCGCTCAGCAAGCACTTTCATTACTTCCATCCTTGGACGAATGTGACCGACCAACAGCACAGAAATCATTTACCGATGCATACGATATTTTTCAGCGAGCAGAGTATTTCGCGAAGCACGGACGGGCCTAACAAAAAAAGGAATGTAGATAACTCGGAGTGAAGCGGGAGTGAGGGTTGGGATAATCGAGAGACTTGACGCGCTTCACTTCGGGTTATTTGCATTCCAGGGTTGGCTGGATGTCAGGTGTTTGCGGAAAGTTTTTGCGCGCAGGTTTCTTCAGGCAACCATTTCGATATTTTGATCTCGGCAACACGACGGAACGGGGTGGCGCAACCGTTCTTTCGATCTTCGTTCGAGCAGTTTCAACGCTTTCGATCGCTCTCCACCCTTCCAGACAGGTCCAAATCCAGTGCGGGAACAAAGTCTGCCGGTTCACGATGGGTGTCGTGTTGCGCAAACATTGAGATGGACGCGTGACAGCTTTCGCTGCACGCGACAGCGGTGCGTCCTGGCTAGCGCCAGCGGCGCGGCATGTTTATAGATCCGATGTGTGAATGGATCGCAAGCCCCAGCGGGGCGGCATGTTCGCTTTATAACTTCGTTCGCCGTTGGCACCGGTACGCTCGGGATCACTCATGCCGCTCCTCTGGAGCTCTTTATTCAGTCTGCTTCAAAAAACAGTTTGTTTTTCGATCTCGATGGTCGAAATCAAAATGTGGAGGAAAATTGTGGCGCTCTTACAGAGCTCAGAATCCTTTGACTGCATTTACCTGGGCCTTGCTCGTCGGACTCGCTTGCAGCCCAGGCTATCACATGACGGACTTTCAGTCCTGAGTCGCACCTACTGTTGAAGACGAGGTGTTCTGGTGATACCCCTCTGCAGCCCCGGAAATGGCGCTGAAAGTCCTGGTGATACCCTCTGCATCTCCGGAAATGAGTGGGAATTTTGCCGAATCGGGATCCAAAGAGAGCCTTTGCCCTGATATTAACCCGGTGGCAAGCAAAGCGCCGCCACCGGAGGACATTCGGAAAGTGAGCACCCCGGATGGGGTGCCGGAAACAACCTGAACACCAGTCGGGACGCCCGGTGAACTCGCCGCCGAAGATGGCTACGCTACGACAAGGGCAGGCGTTTCCCGCCTGCCAGCTATGGCACCGTCCCGGTGCCAGTTCCGCCCCACAACCTGAGGATGTCCTGCAAAGTGAGATGCGCCCTTCGCGCGAGTTTTGCGCTGAATTAAACTGTCGCAAATCAGCCGTTCCTTTGATAATTACACCTACAATGAAACGTTTTTGGGTTGCGATCGTTACTATCGTCGCACTTTCCACTGTCTCTTCTCTGCACGCTGACACCTACGATCTTGTTGTTCGCAATGGGCGGATTGTGGATGGAACAGGTAATCCCGCTTACTTCGCAGATGTCGGAATCAAGAATGGTCGGATCGTGAAGATTGGCAGGATAACCGAGCGCTCGAGAAAGGAAGTGGACGCCAAAGGGTTGGTGGTTGCGCCAGGCTTTGTGGATGTCCATACACATGCGGAAGGGATCACCGACCTGACGTTGGGAGAAAATTTTGTTCGCATGGGTGTTACGACGCTGGTGCTGGGGAACTGCGGCGGTTCCACGAGGGATGTGGACGGACTTTTCAAGAAAGCCGAAAAACTCAAGATTTCGCCGAACATCTGCACCCTGATCGGCCACGGCACGGTGCGCCGGGAGGTGATGGGAGGCTCCTTCATGCGTCCGCCCACGGATGAAGAAGTTGCCAAAATGCGAGCGCTTGTGGAAAAGGCGATGAAGGATGGCGCTGTCGGAATGTCCACCGGCCTGATTTATCTGCCCGGAGTTTTTTCCAAGACCGAGGAGCTTATTGAACTGGCCAAAGTTGTTTCCGCTTACGATGGCATTTATGCCACCCATCAGCGCAGTGAAAGCGATGGCATTTTTACTTCGCTCGAAGAAGTTTTCCGAATTGCCCGCGAAGCCAACGTTCGCGCGGAGATTTCGCACATCAAACTTGCCGGCAAAGCGAATTGGGGACAGACCGACAAGGTGCTCGCCGCCATCGAGAAAGCGCGCGCTGAAGGACTCGACATCACGCAGGATCAATATTCCTACACAGCGTCCAGCACCGGCATAAGCCAGTTGATCCCGGAGTCTGCCAAGGATGGCGGGCGGGACGCATTTGTGAAGCGGTTGGATGATCCAGCGCAAAAGGCGAAGATTGTGAGCGATATGAAAGCCATGCTGAAGAAACGCGGCAACGACGATTACTCCTACGCAGTCATCGCCTCCTACCGGGCCAATCGTTCGCTGAACGGATTGAACATCGCGGAAGCGGCCAAAAAAGTGCGCGGCTCGGATTCCCTGGATGATCAGATCGAAATGATTTTCGAGACGGAACGGAACAAAGGGGCTTCTGGAGTTTTTCACGGGATGAGCGATGAAGATGTGCAAAATTTCATGTTGCATCCCAACACGATGATTGCCTCTGACAGCGGCGTGCGCCGGTTCGGCTCTGAAGTGCCGCATCCACGCGGCTACGGCAACAACGCCCGTGTGCTCGGGCAATATGTGCGCGAAAAGAATGTGCTTCGCCTGGAGGATGCCATTCGCAAAATGACATCGCTCCCCGCCACCACTTTCCGGCTCAAAGACCGCGGCATTTTACGCGAAGGCAATTGGGCGGATGTGGTGATTTTTGATCCGGCGACGATCACCGACAATGCGACCTACAGCGACCCGCACCATTACTCCACCGGATTCAAATATGTTTTCGTAAACGGCGTTGCCGTGGTGGAGAACGACAAGCATACAGAAGCGAAGCCCGGCAAAGCGTTGCGCCATTCTGGATATAAGAAAACCAGCACCGTCGCAGCAAGGGAACCTCGGGCGGGGTTTAAGGATTGAGGGAACAATCCCACGGAGCGCGGCTGTGTGCGAAGCATCAGCCGCAGCGGGTGATATTGTTCAACGGCTTGGGAAATCTAAACGCTGTAATCACCGCCGTACCCGCTGCGGCTGATGCTTCGCACACAACCGCGCTCCGTTCACTACGGCTTCACTGGGTTGGGCGGCAGTCGCTCGGGCAACTCGGCCACGATGTATGACATCACGGCCATCGCGGCGACACACTGGTTGAAATCAGCCTTATCGAGTTTATCCACCGTGTCGGCTTCGGTGTGGTGATACCAAAAATATTTCGAGGACTCGACCCGCAGATCCATCAGCGGTACGCCATCGTCTTCCAGTTGCGAAATGTCGGCGCCGCTGGCATCGAACGTGAGTTGAGTCGCGCCAATGGGCTTTAATAGAGTCATAATCTGGCGAATCGTAGCGGTCGCTTTCTCCGTTCCCGTAAACGCGAAACCGTGCGGCTTGAAAACGCCTTCATCCGATTCGATGGCGAGCACGTGATTCTTCAAATCCGCTTTATATTTCTCCCGATACTCACGCGCGCCCCGCAATCCGTTCTCTTCATTTGTCCAAAGCACCACGCGAACGGTGCGACGCGGACGCAGATTCAATTTATGCATGAGCCGAACGGCTTCCCATGCGGCGACACAACCGCCTGCATCATCCATGGCCCCCTGGCCCACGTCCCAGGCATCAATGTGACCGCTCACCACAATAATCTCTTCCGGTTTTTCCCGGCCAACAATCTCCGCGATGACATTTCGCGAACGCGCCATCGGCAAAGTCTTTGCTTCCATCTTAAGGCGGACAACAATCTTTTTTCCGCGCTCCTGCATGCGCTGCATCATTTCGGCATCTTCCATGGTAATGGCCGCATGTGGGATTTTTTTTATATCCTCGGAGTAACGCATGCCGCCGGTGTGCGGCGTGTAGAGGGAAAACGTCGCAACGGAACGGACGAGGCTCGCGACCGCCCCAGCGCGCGCTGCCTCCATGGCGCCACGTGTGCGATACAAAACGGTGCTGGAATATTCCGTGAATGGAGCATTGAAAACAACGATCTTGCCGCGCGCTCTTGTGGGATTGTTGATGAGTTCTTCGAAATTTCTGACAACAAATACTTCGGCGGTAATTCCTTCCTCGGGAGTGGCTACACTGCCGCCGAGTCCGAGCATTTTCATTTTTCTAAAATGCGGCTCGAGTAGTTCCACCGATTCATTGCCGCGCACCCAATGAGGGACCATCACTTCGTCCCCGCGCACATTTTCCATTCCATCCTTTTTCATCTCGCTGAGAATCCAATCGATCGAGTTCTCCAGGTTTGTGGTTCCACTAAAACGCGGGCCGAAAGTATCGCAAATGTAGGCCACTCGCTCAAAGGCGGCGTCTGATTCCGTGGCGGCTTTGATGAGCCGGTTCGCGGCTTCCCCATAGTGTTCCTCGATGGAGAGGGTCAAGTTAGTTTGCGCAAGAGTAGTTCCGGCCAGTAACAGGCCGACGAAAAAGGGAAGCACGTTTCTCATAATGATTTACCGCGAAAGAAGAACGTTTATAGTCCGGATCAAATTCTGGAAATGAAAAAGCAACTTGTTCTTGGAATCATGTCCGGCACCAGCCTCGGCAGTGTGGACTATGCGCTGTGCGAAATCAGCGGTCGCAAGGTGAAATTGAAGGAGCTGTGGGCGGTGAATTATCCAAAGAAACTGCAGGACAAACTGCACGAAGCGGCCAAAGGTTCGCTAAGCAGTTGGGATTTCTGCCAGTTGCATCATGATCTTGGCCGGTTTTACGCGGAACACGCCGTGCGCGGGAAATCAAAGCCACAACTGGTCGGGCTGCACGGACAGACCGTTTTCCATAATCCGAGCGAGCGCAATCCAGCCACGTTCCAACTCGGCGAGTCAGCCTACCTGGTTGAAAAATTAAGAGCGCCAGTGGTAAACAATTTTCGCGCCGCCGATCTTGCAGCAGGTGGTCAGGGCGCACCGCTTGCCACCCTGTTTCACGAATACGCCTTCGCCGAACGCGGCAAACATGTCTGCGTCAACAATCTTGGCGGCATCAGCAATGTGACTTCCTTGAATTGGCGCAACAGAAAGGCGGCGCGTCCGGAGATTCTCTCGTTCGATACCGGACCTGCCAACATGTTGATTGATTTTGCCATGCGCCATTTCAGCGGTGGAAAATTAGAGTTCGATCGCAATGGTTCATGGGCTGCTCGAGGTAAAGCCAATGAACCTCTCCTCAATCGTTGGTTGAAGCATCCTTACTTTCGCAAGTCTCCCCCAAAGAGCACGGGCCGCGAACTGTTTGGTGAACCATTTTTCGTCAAAGCCATCGCAGAGATGAAGGCGTTGTCCCGGTTCGATGCCATAGCGACTTTCACTGAATTCACCGCACGCACTGTGGCTTTGAACTACCAACTTCACCTGGGTGCAGTTCCTGATCGCGTGATCCTGACCGGAGGCGGGGCGAGTAATCCTGTTCTCAAAGAATGGATTGAACAGGCGCTCCGCCAGAGCGATGGGATCCCGAAAGTCATCACGAGCGCTGGCCAGGGATGGCCAGTTGAAGCGATCGAGCCAGCCGCGTTTGCCCTGCTGGCTTATCTACGCCTGAATAAGGTGGCGGGGAATATCCCTGAGACCACCGGCGCATATCATCCCGTTCTCTGCGGAACCCTGGCTGATGTCTGATTACTTAACCGGCTCATGCCATGGTGTGAGTAAGTTAGCATTGCGTTTGAAAGGAGTCCCGTTAGCTTTGACCAGTGCCTTAGCAGGCACAGGGGGGAATGGGAAAGAAAACCATGGATTCCGGGGAAAACGCTTCTAATACGGCACAGCAATTTTGTTCTGAACCAGCAGCACGTGATTTCGAACAATGCTATCGCGCACTGCTGGAGTCCAGTCCGAATCCTGTTGGCGTTCACCAGAATGGGCACATTGTTTATGCGAATCCCGCCGCGTTGAAACTAGCCGGGGTTTCGCAGGTTCATGAGGTTCTCGGAACTTCGATTTACGATTTTATTGATCCTGAATCGAAACCCATCATTGAGGAACGCCTCCGCCAGATGCAACAGACAGGCCAACCTCCTCCCGTCCTGGAAGTAAGATGTGTCTGGCCCAACGGTGCCACCTCAGATGTGGAAATCATCTCAACCCCTGTTCCCTGGCATGGAGCCCCCGGTGTTCAATTCATTCTCCACGACATCACCGAGCATAAGCACTGGGAACGCGAACTCGCTGAGAGCGAAGCACGTTTTCACCAACTTGCCGATTCCATGCCGCAAATCGTCTGGATGGCAGGAGCTGATGGAAGGATTGATTACCGCAACAACAGGTTCGTCGAGCAAACCGGAATCCCCCTTGAAGAAGCTGCCTGCGCCAAAAATATCTGGCGGTTAACCCTTCATCCAGACGATGCTGAAGCAGCTACCAAAAACTGGGCTCATAGCGTTCACACCGGAACCGTCTTCGAAATGGAGTATCGTTACCGCGTCCGGAAAACGGATGCATTCTGCTGGTATCTCGGCCGGGCCCTGCCAATCAAGAATGACCAGGGAAAAGTCATCCGCTGGTTCGGCACCTGCACCAACATCCATCAGCAAAAAATAACAGAAGCCGAATTGGAAAAAGCGAAGGCCGCTTTGGCACATGCGGCTAAAACCCTGGAGAAAAAGGTGGAGTCACGGACGACCAAACTGAACGCCAGCATCAAATCAATGGAAGATTTCTGCTACAGCATCGCCCACAACCTCCGCGCACCCGTCCGGGCCATGCAAGGATTCTCAACCGCCTTGTTCGAGGATTACGGAGAGGTGCTTGACCATGCAGGACATGATTTCGTACTTCGGATCCATCGTGCAGCGACAAATATGGATACATTGATACTGGACCTGCTCGCCTATGGCAGGATTGATCACCAGGATCTCACGTTACATCCTATCTATCTTCGCGACACAATCGAGTTGATCATCAATCATCTCATTTCAGAATTTGAAGAAGTCCACGTATCCTTTCGCCTGTCTCAATTGGATTTCAAAATCATTGCCGACGAAAATATGTTGCGCCACATCTTCGTGAATTTGTTCAGCAATGCCATCAAGTTCGCCAAGCCGGGTGAAGATCCGCGCATCGAAGTTTCTGCAAGAGAAGAAAACGAAACGATCCGCATATTGGTGCATGATTACGGGATCGGAGTTTCACCTGAATACCAAAAAAGGATTTTCCATGCATTCGAACGGCTCCATTCCGACAATTATACTGGAACCGGCATCGGGCTCGCCATCGCCAGAAAAGCAGCGGAACGACTCGGCGGAAAGATGGGCGTGGAATCGGAACTGAACAGTGGGAGCTGCTTCTGGATTGAACTTCCGAAGGCCGGCTCAGAAAAATAAAAACTGCCGGCGCAAAGCCGGCAGTTTTCGAGAGATATATTACAACGAGTTACATGTGAGCGATCATGTTCTCGCCGAATTCGGAACATTTGATCTGGGTTCCGCCTTCCATCAAACGCGCAAAATCGTAAGTCACGCGTTTGGAAGCGATCGCCCCATTCAGGCCTTTGATAATCAAGTCAGCAGCTTCGTTCCAGCCGAGGTGACGCAGCATCATTTCACCAGAAAGAATGACTGAGCCCGGGTTCACCATATCTTTACCAGCATATTTCGGAGCGGTTCCGTGGGTCGCTTCGAAGATTGCATGGCCTGTGACGTAGTTAATGTTACCGCCGGGAGCGATACCGATGCCACCGACCTGGGCGGCTAGAGCGTCACTCAGGTAATCACCATTCAAGTTCAATGTCGCGATGACATCGAAATCCTCAGGCCGCGTGAGCACCTGTTGCAAGGCAATGTCAGCGATAGCGTCTTTGATAAGAATGGCACCGTTGCCGAGGGCGGCTTTCTGCTCCGCATTGGCGGCTTCTTCCCCTTTATCTTTTTTGGTCTTTTCCCATTTGGCCCAGGTGTAAACTTTGTCGCCGAAAATACGTTCTGCCGCGCTGTAACTCCAATCGCGGAAAGCGCCTTCCGTGAATTTCATGATGTTCCCTTTGTGAACGATTGTGACGCTCTTCCGTTTATTGATGAGGGCGTAGTCGATTGCGGCCTTCATCAGCCGAATTGTACCGACCGCAGAAACCGGCTTGATACCAAGCCCAACAAGCACCGGCATATTTTCAGCATTGTGATCGGGAGAAGCCAACTTCATGTAGTCAGCGATTTTCTCTTTGGTGCCGAATCTGATTTTGCCGAAATCTTTCGGGAATTCCGTGGCAATGAAATCGAGCATCTTCTGCGCTTCCGGAGTGCCGGCGGCGTATTCGATTCCGGCATAGATGTCTTCCGTGTTTTCGCGGAAGATTACCATCTCCACTTTTTCCGGCGCTTTCACTGGCGAAGGAACACCGGTGAAATATTGCACCGGGCGCAAACAGACGTAGAGGTCCAGCATCTGGCGGAGAGCCACGTTCAGGGAGCGAATGCCGCCACCGACGGGAGTTGTCAGCGGGCCTTTGATGCCGACCAGGTATTCTTTGAAAGCTTCAACCGTATCGTCCGGCAGCCAGTTGTTAAATTTCTTGAATGCTTCCTCACCTGCGAAAACTTCGAACCACGCTATTTTGCGTTTGCCGCCGTAAGCTTTTTCTACGGCTGCGTTAAACACGCGTTCGCTCGCCGCCCAAATATCCGGGCCAGTGCCGTCACCGCGAATGAATGGGATGATCGGGTTTTCCGGAACATTCAGTTTTCCGTTTTGAATTTCTATTCTTTCGCCTGCTGGTGGGGTGATGTCTTTGTATGCCATATTTATTTAGAACATTGAGAGAAAAGCCGAACTCACTGGAAATCAAGCCGAGAATGAAATTGAACCAATCAGGCTGCCTTGTTCATAAGATTAGCCTGAAACGCGTTCGTAGGTGGCGGCAGTTTCCGGTCGCTTGGAATTCGCAGTCAGATCAATCACATGCTGATCGGAGACAAGACCGGCTAGTGATTTAAAATAATCCTCGTTCTGATTGCCGATGATCAGCACTTCAGCGTGTTGCACCACCTCAGCAATGCTGTTCACCATGAGTCGAGAAATATGAGGAATATGGTGCTCGATATAACGTCGGTTCGCACCAATCAAATGAGCGAGCGACACGTGCGGATCATAAAGCTTCAGTTCAAAACCTTTACCTAAAAGATTTTCTGCAAGGGTGACGACAGGCGATTCCCGCAAATCATCGGTGCCCGCCTTGAACGCAAACCCGAGAATGCCAATGCGCCTTTTCCCCTTCTCACGAATCAATTGAACTGCGGCGGCAATCTGTTGATCGTTGCTCTGCCCAATTCCATTCAGCATCGGAACAGCCACATCGCGGGCGCGCGCCAAACGATTCAGCGCGCGCAGATCTTTCGGCAGACAGGAACCGCCGAAAGCAAAACCCGGTTTGAGATAAGCTGGCGAAAGATTCAATTTTTTGTCCTGACAAAAGATTCCCATTACTTCATGTGAATCAATCCCGAGCGTTTTGCAAATGCTGCCGATTTCGTTGGCAAACGTGATCTTCAATGCGTGGAATACATTATCCACGTACTTCACCATTTCCGCCGTTTCGATCTTTGTATGTATCATCGGCCCGGGCAGGCCCGCATACAAACCCGCCACCATCTCGCTATCCTGCGGCAACAACGCGCCGATGACCGTCTTGGGTGGATTATAGAAATCATAAATCGCTGTGGATTCCCGAAGAAATTCCGGGTTGATCGCGATACCAAACTCTTCCCCTGCCCTTTTCCCTGAAGCTTTCTCCAGTGCCGGAATAACCGTCCCGGACATCGACCCCGGAAGCATCGTGGAACGCGCAACCACGATGTGTCGCGAGTCTTTTTTTGCCATTGCCCGGCCGATGTCTTCGCAGACACGGCTGATGAATGCCAGGTCCAGGTCACCGGTGTTCCTGGAGGGTGTGCCAACGCAAATCATCGTGATGTCGGAATCACGCACCGCCGCTTCGGAGTCAGTCGTGGCACGGATGGTGCCGCTTATTGTCCCCTCGCTTATCAACTCGTCCAGGCCGGTCTCAATAATCGGCGACTTGCCGCTATTGATCAGGTCCACCTTGGTTTGATCGGTATCCACGCCGATGATCTGGTGTCCCCCTTTTGCGAAGCAACCACTGATGACCGCTCCAACGTAGCCCAATCCGAAAATGCTAATCTTCAATTCTGATCCTTTCTGCTCTGGCAAGTTTGCCGGCAATAATCTTCAAACAGTTCATTTACAGCTTCCCATCCGAAACATTCGCTCACGAGTGCCAATCCATTCTTCCCGATCAACTCCCGTTGTTCGGAACTTTCAAATAATTGTCCGATGCACTTTGAAAAATCTTCAGGCGAATCTGCGAGCAAAATATGTTCCCCATGGTTTACCGGCAAGCCTTCAGCGCCAATCGCTGTCGAAACAACCGGAATCCCGCTCGCCATCGCTTCGAAAATCTTAATGCGCGTCCCGCCACCTACCCGTAGAGGAACGATCATCACTTCCGCTTCTGCCACAAAAGGGCGCACATCATCCACTGTGCCCGTGACATGAATATCAGGATCCATTGCAGCCAGGCGACGCACCTTTTCGGGAGGATTTCGTCCAACAATGGTAAACTTCGTTTCCGGGTATTTCTGTTTTACCAATGGAAATATCTCGCTGGCAAAAAACTCTACCGCATCGATGTTCGGCATCCAATCCATGGAACCGAGGAAAACGATGGAACGCGTTTTACGTTCCCCTTTTACCTGGGAAAAGAATTTCACATCCACGCCGGTCGGAACGGCGCCCAACACATTGTTCAGCACCAACTCCTCCCTGAACAGACGCGCGTCTTCTTCTGATACCGCGACCACGCCATCGCACTTCTGGGAAGCCTCTTTTTCGAACGCCAACATCCGGCGCCATTGATTGCGGAAATAAGTCTTCTTCAGCGGATTAGACGCCTTTTCAAACAAGCGCTTCCAAATGACCGATTCCACATTGTGTTGAAACAACAGAACGGGTGTTTTGGTTTTTCCGTTTTGAAAGAGATTGATGGAAGGGGTGAGAAAATCGCAGATAATCAGGTCGTAATTTCCAAACCGATCCAACTCCGCGATGCGATCCGCCATTTTCCCTGATTGATATTTCACAATCACATAGGGCAATCGCGAAAACAGGTTCATGGCGAGTTCGAGGAAGAATTTCGGTGATCTCTTGGATGTTTCTTTCCACGGAATCCAAAACTGTTTTTGCGAATAGTCCCCGGCCAGCTTCAGAATTTTCTGATCCGTTCCCTCGGGAGAGAGAGCCAGGTAATGCACTTCATTCCGGCTTTTTAACTGCCGCAACATGTTATAGGTGCGGATTTTCCCGCCGGTATCCAGGGGATGCAGCGGACCAGTCTTGAGCCACAAAATGCGAAGCTGTTGTTTTGGGTTCACTAAAGCTCGGAATTCTGCTGAAAGCAGATTGAATGCGCGAAATCTTAGAGACGCCAACGCTCAATCGCAAGACCGCTTTGAACGCGATAATCCTTTTGACATCGCCAAGATTTGCACTTCAGACTCTGCCTCATGTTGTTGAAGCGTTTACTTCTTTTTTCGGTCCTTTTGATGGCTTTCCTTTCTTATTCCCGGGCAGCCAATGAACCCGGTTTCATTTCGCTTTTCGATGGCAAAACTTTAACCGGCTGGAACCTGGTCAACCAGCACGGTGGCGGCTATGGAGTGACCAATGGGATTCTTTACTGCGCGCGCGGCGGCGGCGGAAATCTGTTTACGGAGAAAGAATACGCCAATTTCATCTTTCGTTTCGATTTCCGCCTTGAACCTGGATCCAATAACGGTATTGGCATCCGTGCGCCACTCGAAGGAGATGCAGCATTCCAGGGAATGGAGATTCAAGTGCTGGACGACACCACAAAAAAATATGGCCCTCTGCAACCGGAGCAACTACACGGCTCGATCTATGGGGTGGCGGCGGCGAAAACCGGAGCGCAAAAGCCGCTCGGTGAATGGAATTCCCAGGAAATTATTGTAAACGGACGCCAGGTGAAAGTGGTCCTGAACGGAAAAACCATCCTGGACGCGGATTTGAGCAAAATCACGGATCCTGCGATTCTCAAGAAACATCCGGGATTGCTCCGTGACCGGGGTTATATCGGATTTCTTGGCCACGGTGATTTCGTCGAATTCCGGAATATTCGCATCAAACCACTCCCGGAGACAAAAACGCAATAAGCCGTGCTTCGCGGACTAAATGAGGCTCCTTGATTTCCTCAATCGACATTAAGCAACTCTATTATTGATCGTGTGGCATAGGCTTTGCTAATATCAATCGTATGAAATTAGTAACAGCATTCTTTCAGTGGGCCATCCCGAATGCCTGTTTTGTGCTCTTCGTCGCAGCAGAATGCATTCTGATCTACGGTCTATTTAAGTTTTTCAAGGTAATCTGAGGAGAAACTCCTCAGTTTTCGAGGACTTCAAGGTCAGGTTCCAACCACTTTCCGTGTTCCTGAATTAGATCCACCAGTCGATCAACCGCTTCGGACTCCGGAATGTTGAATTTCACCGGTGTCTTGCCTACGTAGAGATTTATCTTCCCGGGAGCTCCGCCGACGTAGCCAAAGTCCGCGTCCGCCATTTCCCCGGGACCATTCACGATGCAACCCATAATCGCGATCTTCACCCCCTTCAAATGGTCCGTTCGCGCTTTGATCCGGGCGGTCACAGTTTGCAGGTTGAACAATGTTCGTCCGCAACTCGGGCAGGCGACGTAGTCAGTCTTGAAGGAACGACAACCGGCTGCCTGTAAAATATTGTAAGCCAATCGAAGGCTCTGTCCCCCGCCCGCTTCACCACGAACCAGGATGGCGTCCCCTATTCCATCAGCCAGTAACGAACCGATCACAGCAGACGCGCGGAGTTGTGCAATTTTTGGTTCGAGCGGATCCGTTCCGAAACTCAGGCAATCTTTCAGCAGAATCGGATTCGCCCGTCCGAGAGCCTTCAATTTTGACGTCAGCAACCGAAACGCCGTGATCGCTGGCAACTGAACCCCATCTGTGACCGTCACAAGTTGCGTGTCACAAGTGATTTCAAAATTCCGGGTAGGATCGATTTCCTGAACGTTCAGATCCTCGTAAACACCTTCCGGTTTCACGTCGTCTTTTGGCCGGATTTTTGAAGCCACTTTTTCCCACGTCGCACGAGTAACGACCACCCGGACAGTCTGCTCACCGCCACACTTTACATTTTCAGAAAGATCAATCTCCGGTGTTTCGCGACGTTGAAACGTGAAAGGATCGTATGGAAAAGTTGAACGGTTGGATGGTTGAACCGTTGCATGGGATTGCGCTCCATCCGATGCAACCATGGAACCATTCAACGATGTAACCGTCAGCGTTGCAATTTGTGCCAGCAGATCGTTGCAAACTTCGATCTCACGCGGCGAATCTTCGGTCAGCGAAACCCGAATGGTGTCGCCAAGTCCGTCGCACAAGAGCGAACCAATTCCAATGGCGCTTTTAATCCGGCCATCTTCACCTTCCCCGGCTTCGGTCACACCGAGGTGAATCGGATAATTCCAATCCGATCCGAGTTCAGCGAGGCGAGCCACCAATAACCGGTAACATTCGATCATCACCTTCGGATTGCTCGACTTCATTGAGAAAACGAAGTTGTGATAATCATTTTTGCGAGAGATGCGGGCGAATTCCAGCGCGCTCTCCACCATGCCGAGCGGCGTGTCGCCATAACGATTCATGATGCGGTCGCTCAGTGAACCGTGATTGGTGCCAATACGCAGGGCGCGATTTAAATCTTTGCAAAGGCGAACGAGCGGAATGAATTGCTCTTCGATACGGCATAACTCGGCGGCATATTCGTCATCCGTATATTCGAGAACGGCGAATTTCTTTTTGTCCGCGTAATTACCAGGGTTGATCCGAACTTTTTCGACCCACTTGGCAGCTTCCATGGCCGCGTCAGGCTTAAAATGGATATCAGCCACGATCGGCACATTGCAACCTCGGGCGCGTAACTCCTTAACAATGTGTTCAAGGTTTGCCGCATCTTTCACCGTGGGAGCAGTGATACGAACGATCTGGCAACCAACAGCGACGAGCTCCAGGGTTTGTCGAACGCATTCGGCAGTGTCCATGGTGTCGCAGGTGAGCATGGATTGCTTCACCACCGGTTGTTTGCCCCCGATGATGACTCCACCGTTGTTGGGATCACCAACAACAACTTCACGGGTTTCGCGACGTTCGAAGGAGAACGGAGAAGCGCAATAGTTCATGAATTACTGATTGGCTGGCTTGGGAGCAAAGACGGGGGTGGCCTGCTCTTTCTCACGTTTCCAGGGCAATTCCTGGACATCGAAGAAAGCGATATAAACCATAAACCCGATCAACAAAACAGCACAAGCAGTCTGGATATATTGCACGATGCGCACACTGACTGGACGACGACGAATGCCTTCAATGATGGCGAGCGTGATATGGCCGCCATCCAGCACCGGAATCGGCAACATGTTCAAAATGGCCAGGTTGACGTTCATCAAAACGCTGAACCAAAGCGCCAGGCGCCATCCCTGCTCTGCCGCGAACAATCGGGAATAAACATCCATGATCTTGATTGCGCCACCGAGATGTTGCGCGCTGATGTCCGATTTGGAAGAAAAGAGCGCGCCAAAAGTACTTACCATGGCGTTGACACTGTCCCGCACCTGTTCGATTGGACCTGGATAGGCCAAATCAGTTTTGCCCGTGCCATCCCACGTGATGCCCATGAGCGGCTTCAAATCCGGAGGACTGACCGGCACTTCAGGTGCGATGACGACATTAAATTGATCGCCGTTCCGAGCCACGGTCAATGTCACCGCATTCGTTCCTTGTTTCCCAACGATCTCCCCAACCTGCGCAAAATGAAAAACCTTGGCACCTTCCACATCGATCACTTCATCGCCAGCCTTCAATCCGGCTACTGCCGCAGGACTGTCCTTCACCACATCAGCAACAAATGCCCGTTGCCGTGGGAAAATACCAATCTGGCGTAAACCTTTGCGCTGATAAATTTTGGTTTTCTCCATCTCCGGCTTCACCTGACAAGTTAGCCGCTCGCCATCTCGCTCCACCACGATGGGAACGATCTCACCCTCGCTCCGCACAACGTGCCACGTGACGCTCGACCCCATACCGCCGAATTTCGTGATCGGCTGATTATCCACCTCAATAATTTTGTCACCAGGTTGCAAGTCAGCTTTAGCTGCGGGACCATCCGGAATAACATATCCAATAGTAGTCGTGGTTTCTGCTTCGCTGACTGGACGCCCCACCTGCCATACGATCACCGCGAAAACCAGGGCCAGGCCGAAACTAAAAAGTGGACCGGCAAATGCGACGATGATTTTGTCCTTCGCAGAGATGTTCGGAAGTTGTTCGGCAGTTTCATCCGTTTTACCCTCGATGGCTTCCATCGTCGCCATCTGCGGAAGCGAGACATAGCCGCCCGCCGGAATCCAACCGAGCGCGTATTCCACACCGCGGATTTTAGTACTCCAAATTGGTTTTCCAAACCAGATGGCAAATCGCTCCACTTTCAAGCCGCGCCAGCGCGCAGCCAGAAAATGTCCCAACTCATGCACAAAGATGAGGATGTTGAAGAGGATAACGACCTCAAAGATAATGAAAATAACTTTTAAAACGTCCATGTTGCCTACAAATCAGCCGCCAATCTAAATGGGATGCCCCACCGTTGCAAACGGGAAAAATCCGACCTTTCAATTCGGGTTGGGATTAACTGGGGGACAATCTGTTCCCTGTCCCCTCACTCAACTCACCCTGAGTGACGAATCGCGCCTCCAAGCACCTCGAAAACACAACTCCCTCAGGCGCGAGCCTAAGGGAGTTGTGATTTATTTACTTTCGGAAGTAATACCGGTTATTCGACGACACTGGCGTCACTGACAGTTACTTTGCCGCCATTAACTGTTCCGAGGAAGGCGCCTTCACCCGTCTGGGAATCCTGGAGTATCACACCTTGATACTTCGTGACTGCGGACGTTACCGGATGAACAAAGACTCCCTTGAACAATCCAGTCTTCGGAACCAATGCTGCCTTCACGAAGTGATCGTAAACATTCCCTTTGATCGGTGCGAAGGTGGACTTCACCGTCACATCCCATGTGCCATTGAATGAGGAGCCGAGGTCGCCTTCAGTCAAGTCGATCAGCACCTGGGTCAATCCAGGCAATGTGTCTTGCGGAGCCAATGCATCCCACGCCCAGAGTGATGCCACCACTTCTGCCTGGTTGGTGAACCCATCCTGGTAAACGTTGTTGGTCCAGCCGGGAGTCAACAGGACATTGTTCCAAGTCGTCTTGATCGTGTGCAGTTCGCCTTCCGG
>JACDHS010000131.1 GCA_013820875.1 Verrucomicrobiota bacterium
GCAGGGAAGAACAGAGGAAATGAATCATCAATTGTCCAACCACCGGCGTAGCCGCATATCTCCCTTCCCCCGCCGCACAGCGGCTTCGTTCAACCAACCGGCTGCAGGCAAGGCCGGGATCGCGCGTCAGTTTGCGGTCGAACATCATTGGCTTGGCCTGCCTGATCCGGGACGTTCGGCAACGCGCAACGCATGAAGAGCTTTGTTATAGTAATTGTTTTAGCGGCTTTTGTATTGAGCTGCCGTAAAGGAGAGAATCGGCCACGAGGACCGTCCGATGTTCCATCTATCGATTTGATCATTGGCACGTGGTCTTTTCATTCCACAATCGATTACGGTTACTTAACAACCGGAACTTGCACTTTCATGGAAAGCGGCAGATTTCAAAACTCCTGGTTAATGACGAAATCAGGAAGCTCGTATACCAATGCGACGGAAGGAACGTTCGACATCCGCGGTGAAGTGCTTGTAGTAACGATAACGGCCCATAGTGATACAAATGCTCGCCCCCCGTATATTCTTCGGTCGCGCATTGTGCATCTGGACGAAAGCGAATTGCGTTTGGGAAGCGAGGAACCGGGATCAGATACAAACGTTGTCGTATTTATGAAGCAAGAAAGATGATGCCGAACACCAAACCGCATGCACTGAACCCCGCGATAGCGGTGTGGTTTCAATTCGAGTATTACTGGCGCGGGGACAGTGATGCGGAGCGTTCGGTGTAAAATGAAAAAGATTTTTCTCTTCCTTGTTGTGGCATTCGGATGCAGTTGCAACACCTTGCCTCCTCAATATTCTGCGTCACCCGGCCGAAGTCTTGTCAAAGGCGTATCCACGAGAGACCTGAAGAAACAAACGTTTAGTCACCTGATGCTAGGTGCGCTTGATCCAAACGATCATACTCCGGTTCAGACCAGAATGCCCACATGGGTTACACACGTTCATATCCTCTCAGTTGACGGAGGCGATCCCCTTTATGTCAGAGGGTATAATCTCGGAAAGAAAGTTTGGCTGGAACCAGGAATCCACAAGCTGCAAGTAGAGTGCACCACTCGCTATTCCTGGGGCACGAGAATGATGTTCGCAGATGTGCAGATAGATATTCAGCCCGGATACACTTATTTACTGACCACAAATCCATTAAGGAACGAATCCGATGTGGCAAAGGTCGAAGTAATCAAAGAAGCGACAAAGTAAAATGTTCGAGTTTCACCGAACAAACCGCATGCATCGAACCCGGCGATGGCGCTGCTGATTTCAACCTTAAGTCTTCGGCGCGGGGTCGCTGATGCGGAGCGTTGGGTGTCTTAAATCGCATTGCTATGAGTTGCCTTGGAGTCCATTTCGCACTGACAGAAAAAGAAGCAGCACACCTTCGCTCGCTCACCGACGAGCAGGCCCGGTTGGAGCACGTGCAGGAGGTTATCGAACCCGCGTACTTCGAGCAGCATCCCGATTTTAAGGCAGAGAGCGACAAGTCGTGGGACGCGATGCACAGAGCACTAGCTGATGGAGAGATCAGTTGGGACGGCGGCGAATACCCACTCAATCACACGGTACTTGCTGGTGAGTTGCTCTACACCGCGTCCGACTACATCGTCAGCCTCAAGACGCCACAGCAGGTTCGCGACATCGCGGCAGCCTTGCTTGCAATCACCGAGACTGGCTTTCGGCAGCGTTACTTTGGTATTGATCCCGACAGTTACGGATTGCCGTTGTCTGAGGAGGATTTCGGTTATACGTGGGAGTGGTTCCAGGGCGTCCGAGATCTTTATACGCGAGCCGGTAAAGAGGGACGCTTTGTCTTGTTTACTGCTGACCAATGACGACACGCAACCAGCCGCATGCACTGAACCCCGCGATAGCGCTGCGGTTTCAACTTGAGTATCACTGGCGCGGGGTCAGTGATGCGGGACGTTGGGCCGCATTCCATTCATGAACAAACCTGCGCGGAATCTTTGGACCGTTTTCACCGTGTTGACGTTGGGATCTAGCGTGACAGCAGGACAATCACCGTGCGCAGGGCCAATGGCAAAATCGCCAAATATAAGATTCGTCGCACATAGCTACATGAAACCATGAGATCGCCCAACAAAATCGGTGCGACAACATTATGAATCCTCGCGCAGACATCTTTAACGTTCTCCATGATGGCGGCATCGCTAAGATCGAAGGATCTGTTCCGGGCGATCTCACGATTCGGGTCAACATTCCCTATCTGAGGCATATGTTCTCCGAAAGCGGTGAGGACATCCTTCTCCGGCTGAGTTCGTGCAGGCGTTTTGAGATGAAAATATGGGAGGATGATTTAGTTACAGATGACCTGCAGCGCATCGTTGAGTCGGATACAGAAATTTTGAGCACCGAGTCAGAAGACATTCCGGTTCACATCATGACCACCAACGGCGAACTTGACGCGGATTTTGATTCATTCACCTTGGCTCTGGACGATGGTCGCCCCATCACATTTCAGGAACTCTGTGTAGCTTGCGAGCGTTACTGGACCCGATGGTCGGAGGAAGCGAAAGCGAAGAGAGGCCAAATCGAACCAGACGGTCCAGCGAACTGGAGCCAGCCGTTTCGCTCAAAGTAAAGACGACCGTCACCGGCGGCTGGCTCCCGTCGCTGACCTTTGCGTTAGTTAGCGGAAAAGATGAAGGTTTTGGTAGGGGCATCGCGCGTATGTGTTTTAGCGCCAGCTAGTGGTGTGTCCTGCAAATAACTGTACTTAATATTTCGGCTTGGGTGTGACGCATCCTGGATGAAGTTCATTGAGTCGGCGACGGCCTTTAGTAATTCTTCACCCTTTCTGCAACTCAATCCAGAATCGTGTTCCTTGGCTTGGCTCGGATTCCAGGCCGACTTTTCCGTCCATGCGTTCGACGCCTTTGCGCACGATGGAAAGGCCGATGCCGGTGCCGCTAAATCGAGCGCCTTGCAATCGTTCAAAAACGCGGAAGATCCGCTCATGATATTCTCGCGGAATTCCAACTCCATTGTCTTCTACCCAGAGGCGCACCGCTGGGCCGGAGTCTTCCGACCAGAAACGGATTTTCGGCTGCACACCTGGGGAGACAAACTTAATGGCGTTGCTCAATAAATTCGCGAGGATTTGGGTGAGCGCAGCCTGGTGGGCGAGAACTGTTGGCAACGGCGTTACCACTTCAATCTGCGTATTGGTTTGCTCGATTTCCCGAGCGCATTGGAAGACAGCGTCGTCCCATGCGGATTGCACCTTCACGGGTTCGAGTTCGATTTCCAAACGTCCAGCGCGACCGAAAGCCAGTAAGTCCATAATCATTTTGTCCATGAACTCGGAGGAAGCATTAATGCGTTGCAAAAAGTGCTTTCCCGTGTCGTCGAGGTTGGAAGAGTATTCGTCGAGCAAGGCCTGGGAGAAACCTTGCATAGCCCGGAGCGGTGCGCGGAGATCGTGCGCGATGGAATAAACGAAGGCTTCCAGCTGGTTATTGGTTGCCTTCAAATCGGCAGTGCGCTCGGCCACTTTGTGTTCCAGTGAGGTCGCGTATTGCTGCAACTCTGTTTGCGCCTGTTGCAATTTGGCCTGCGTTTCTCGCAACTCGGTGATGTCGGTATTCGTGCCGAACCAGCGTGTAATATTTCCCTGCTGGTCTCGAATGGGAAAGGCGCGGGAAAGGAACCAGCGATAGACGCCGTCATGCCGGCGCAACGGAAAGATGTCTTCCCAAGGTTCTCCGGTGGCGAGCGCGTGCTTCCAATTCGGCAACATGCGATCGAGTTGTCCGGGATGTTGCACCTTTTGCCAGCCCCACCCCTGCATTTCTTCGAAGGTTGTGCCGGTGTATTCGTACCAACGTTTGTTATAAAAGAAAAGATAACCGTCAGGGTTGGCCATCCAGGCCATCGGGCCCATGTTGTCGGCCAGCGCGCGGAATTGAGCTTCACTTTCGCGCAGCGCTTCCTCCGCGCGCTTGCGCTCGGTGATGTTCAGGCACATGCCGGTCATGTGGAGCGGCCGGCCCTGGGCATCGCGGAAGGTGGTGCCCTTGTCATCCAGCCAATGCACGCTGCCGTCGGGCCAGATCACCCGGAATTCCCTGTCGAAATCCGCGCCGTCACTGGCGCAACGCTGGCAGCTTTTGATTACCTCAGCCCGGTCATCGGGGTGAATAGTGGCAATAAAGTTTTCCAGCGATTGAATGGTCTGGCCGGGCGGCAGGCCAAAAAGGTGATCAAGATTTTTATCCCACTGCAAGGCGTTGGTCTGGATGTTCCAGCGAAAGGTGCCCGCGCCCGATCCGTCCAGCGCGGCCTGCAACCGCTCCTGGCTCTCATGCAAGGCTTCCTCCGCGCGTTTGCGCTCGGTGATGTCGAGATTCGTCCCGACCACCCATTCGGCCTGCCCTTGGACGTTCCAGCGGATGGTTTCCACAGCCTGGAGGGCGCGGCATTGCCGGTCGTCCCGCCGCAGGATGCGAAATTCCCGCGTGCTGGTCCCGCGTCGGCGCACTGTTTCCTTCAGGGCTTCCTCTTGCCCGGGCAAATCCTCGGGCAGGACCGCCCCCGTCCAATCCCGGTAATGCACCAGCCCATCCGGCGTGGGGGCGATGCCATAAATCCGAAACATCTGGGCATCCCAGCGGATCTGATCGGTGTGGATGTTCCATTCCCAGACCCCCACCTCTGTCGCGTCGGTGGCCAGCCGCATGCGCTCTTCACTGTCACGCAGGGATTGCTCGACCTGTTTGCGCTGGGTGATGTTGTTGAAGAGAACAGCCACCCGATGGCTGGCCACATCCCCCATCCGGAAAGCGAAAACGTCAAACCAGCGTCCCAAAGATTTGTATTCGTCTGCAAAACGGATGGGGACGCCGGTCAAGGCCACGCGTCCGTAATTCTCCAGCCAGTGTGGTTCGATGTTTGAAACGAATTCCAGGATGCGTTTCCCCGCCGCGCCGTGCAACCCGGTCTGCTTCTCAAAGGCGGGATTGATCTCGATAAACCGGTAATCCACGGCACGCTGGTTCTCATCGAAAATCATTTCAATGATGCAAAAGCCTTCATCCATCGAATTGAACAACGTGCGGTAACGCTCCTGGCCTTCGCGCAACGCTTCCTGACTCGCGCGCAAGGCAGCATCTGCCTGCTCGCGCTTTAGATCACCGGTATCGAGTGAGACGGCGGTGGCCCAAATAAGGGCCACGAAAATTCCAACCAACGTCGTTGCGAAGAGACCGGTGCCAAAAGGCGATTCGTATAGACCCATTCTCTCTCCCAAAATGCGCAGCCACCCGGCCAGCACGGGCACCAGAATGGCCGCCGGCAACAACCTGCGGGCGAGTTTTGCCCCGGCCGTCTTGCGCGCCAGCAGCGAGGGCAGCCCACGCGAAGGACGCGCCAGAAGGATGGCAAAGCCCATCAGGGCGCCGGACGCCGCCGTATGTAGCGCCATGGAACCGTAGATGCCGATACGATAGAACGCCTGGGTTCCGTAAAGATAACCGAGAACCCCCACTAAACTGACCGTCAAAGAAACAGCGCTCAATATTTCAGTCGGGTTCGCCCGGAAATGCTTGCACGTGTCGATCAGCAATAATGCAAAACCGATCAAGACCAGGACGATGGAAGTGAGGGGCGACATGCGCGATGCCGCTTCCGGTGGGACGGCGAGCAAAAGCTCATCGATGCCGAGATTTACGCCAAAGAGGTGTTCGCCAAAGGTCAACAAGCCAATCAACGTGACGACGGCGGCGCAAAATTTTCCCAAGGTGTAGCGGGTTCCGAGTTCTTCGCGCTGAAGCAGAGCCAATGAAATGGCCGCGATGACGAAGGCTACGCCGGTATTGACCTTCATGGTGGCAAAACCAGGGCCCCACGAAGTGAGGATTGGAATATGGAAAAACCAGCCGATCAATGACACGCTGCTGATGCAGAGCGCAACGATTGCAAGTAACAGAGAAATCTTTTTTGAAATCTGTAAATTCATTAACGCCAACCCGTGCGAATAAAATGGTCTTCAGCCAGCAAAAGGTTGCGCGCTATCCGCAGGCAGGCACTCCCTGTTTCACCCGACAGATGTATTTATGCAGCGTGACCAAACTGTGGATGAGAGCGACCAAATCTTCCATGCCGCTTGGTTTCAACATATACGTATTGGCCCTCAGCGCATAAACCCGTTCCACATCTTCTTCGCGGCCCGACGCGGAAAAAATATGCACTACCATGTCTTTGAAAACCTCGTTGTTCCGAATCCATTCCAGTAGCTCGAACCCGTTTCTGCGCGGCATGTTTAAGTCGGACAAAATAAAATCAGGAGGGGGAAAAACGTCGCGATTGGCGTAATGGCCCCTGCATTGGAGATAAGCAACCGCTTCTTCTCCATCGGAAACTATCTGCAACCGAGCAGGCACATTGGCTTTTTTAAAAGCCATGCGGAACAGGACAACGTCATCCTCATTGTCTTCGACCAATAGGATTACCATATCGGAAATTAGCACAAGACTGGAGGGAAACCAGTTGTGTTCGGCAGGGAAAATGTTTTTAAATAAAGAGCAAGGAATAGGGGGATTCCCATATTGCGTAGTAAGCCTGTTTAGAAGGGGAAGAATGGGCAAAAGCTTTAACGTCAGCGAAGGATTTAATCCATCAATCCTTTGCGCTTCCCGGCGTCGCTCAACGTCCGGGATTCGGATTTCAATAACACTCTTTACCGTAAACAAGCTGTTTTGTGCCTTGCATTTAACACAAAAAGCTTACCATGCGTCACGTGACTCAACTGGTGGTTCGCTCAGAGCAAAGCCGATGCCCGCGGAAGCTTCCGCTGGCTTGGATTTGTTTGCTTGTGGCACTGGTTACGGGCATCGGGGCAGGGGCCAAAGGTAAGAAATTACCTCCGAAAGCAGTGGAAGGTGCGGCGATTCTGAAACCGTACCAGACGATGTCGGAGGGCCAACCGCCGCAGTCGCCTGCCGAGTTCACGCCGGATCCGCCCATTTCAGCTCCGCCGCCGCGCCTGTTTCCTGAAGAACCGAAGTTGGAACTCTCCACTACAATAAGCACAAACGAACCGCCTGCGCCGCCGGTGATGTTCAATCCAGATCCCGGCCAACCCGCGGCGGTTTATGAACCATTTTACCAGACGAACTTTGGTTTGAAGCTGGAAGAACCGTCGCCAGTTCCCGAGGGTTTGGAATTACCACGGGGCAACGTTCGCAGCAGAAGAATAGTCGAAGCTCCCGGACGAGCACCAGATACCTACGGACGTGGGGCATTGCCGAGGGAACTGCAACTGCCCCGGACCAACACGATCACCACCGAACACATCCATACCCATTTCCATAACCTGGAATATGACAAGTCCAGGAAAGTCGAGTATCCGCCGAACACAGAACCGGTGAAGGATCGTTGGCGGATCGAGTTCGTTCCATGGCGTCGCTACACTTCCGGCGATACCGAAACACCGTATGACACTCCCGGGCCGTCGTTGTGGCATCCATACAAGCAGAGCATTTTGAAGGGCGACCTCCCGATTATCGGGCAGGACATTTTCCTGAACCTGACGGCGGGCACGCAGACCGAATTTGAGGCGCGACGTTTGCCGGTGCCGAGCGGTGTGAGCGCGGCGCGGGCGGATTCCGCGGAGTTTTATGGTCGGAGCGAGCAGTTGAGCGTGCAACAGAACTTTTCCTTTGCAGCCGAACTTTTCAAAGGGGAGACAGTGTTTCAACCGCCGCACTGGGCATTCAAGATTCAGCCGGTCTTCAATGTTAATTACATTGAATTGAAAGAAGCCGGAATCGTGAACCCGGATCCGCGCGGCGATTTCCGCGACAACTCCCCGGCACCGGATAACAGTGGTGTTTTTAATCCGGGAGACGTTGATGGCATTCTAAACCCTGGGACCGGTCCCGCTGTTGGGCTGGCTCCTAAAAATCTGGCGGGGCGTTCCCACACGACACGGACCCGTTCGCACATCGCGTTGCAGGAATTCTTTTATGAATACCACCTGAAAGATTTATCGGTGAACTACGATTTCTACGCGATCAAGGCGGGCATTCAAACTTTCAACAGCGATTTTCGAGGATTCATTTTCAACGATTCCAATCTCGGTGTCCGCCTCTTTGGCAGCGCCGCAAACAATCTTTTTCAATACAACCTCGCCTACTTCGACATGCTGGAGAAAGACACCTTCTCCGAGTTGAACACTTTGAACGCCCGCGATCAGCAGGTGATTGTGGCGAACGTGTATCGCCAGGATTTTATTCGCAAAGGGTACACCGCCCTCTGGAGCTTCCACGCCAATCTTGATAACGGCGACCTGCATTACGATCGCAATGGCGTGATTGCCCGGCCCTCTCCGATCGGCACCGTGCGGGAACATGATATTGACGCATTTTATTTCGGGTGGAGCGGGGATGGACACATCGGGCGGTTAAATCTCAGTCATTCCTATTATCACGTCCTCGGTCGTGACGAATTCAACGGGGTGGCAGGGCGGGCAACCGATATCAATGCCTTCATGGGAGCGCTGGAACTTTCCTATGACCGCGATTGGATCCGATACAAGGCATCGATGTTTTATGCCTCCGGTGATGGTGATGCGAATGACGGGAAGGCCACCGGTTTTGATTCCATTTTAGACAACGCCAATTTTACCGGTGGGCCGTTTAGTTACTGGGTTCGCCAGGGGTTCAACCTGGGGGGCACAGCCGTTTCAATGAAAGCGCGCAACTCCCTTTTGCCCGACCTGCGCACAATGAAGGCAGAAGGTCAGGCGAACTTTGTTAACCCGGGGCTGATGTTGTTTGGGCTTGGAACCGATATTGAACTCACCCCGAAACTGCGCAGTTTCATCAACGTGAACTATCTCCGTTTTGCAGAAACCGACGTGCTGAAAACGGTGTTGATGACCGATAAAATTGATGAGGAAATTGGGTTTGATTTGAGTTTGGGCTTTCAATACAGGCCGTTGCTCACCGATAACATCATTATATCGGCTGGCTTTGGAGCGTTGATTCCTGGAAAAGGTTTCACTGACATTTACCGTCGCAACACTGCGCCGGTGGCTGGCTATGGCTCGAATCAGACGGGTAAACCCGATAGTTTTTTATACAGCGGCTTATTTGCCGTGACGTTCACTTATTAAGATGCGTTTCGTGAAACTCATAGATTGCGTGCTTTTGCTGTTTCTAAGCGCGATGCTGGCTGCCGCAGCCAATGACGGCGCATTCGGCCCGTCCATTTCGGTTCCACGCGATTTGCCCAAGCAGGAATCGCCCAAACTGTCCACTCCCAGCCTGGTGGATCAAAGCCCGGCGCAGGCTTTCAAGAAAAGCATTGGCTGTCTCGAATGTCACAAGGGGATCGAGGATATGCATGCGTCGCCGAATGTTATTCTGGGCTGCACCGATTGTCATGGGGGCAATGCGTCACCCGGCCTCACGCAACAGAAAGCGCATGTGTTGCCGAGGAATCCAATCTTCTTCCAGTCATCGGCCAATCCCAGCGATTCCAGTGTGTTGCTGAATCATGAGTCGGAGGAGTTCATTCGGTTCGTGAACCCGGGAGACCTTCGCGTCGCCGACCAGGCGTGCGGCAGTTGTCACGATAAAATCATCAACAACGTGCATCACAGCATGATGAATCACGGTGCGATGCTCTGGGGCGCGGCGCTCTACAATAACGGTGCCGTGCCGTTCAAAGATCCTCGTTACGGCCAGGCTTATGGCAAGGATGGCGCCCCGTTGAAATTGACTAATCCCACCCCGGTCACTCCCGAGGAAACACGCACCACCGGGGTTCTGCCATTCCTCGAACCGCTGCCTCGTTTCGCCCTTGGCCAGCCGGGAAACATTCTGCGGACGTTTGAAAAAGGCGGAACGAAACCACTTCCACTCGGCGTTCCTTTCACCGATGAAGCTCCCGGTCGCCCGGCGCGTCGTCTTTCCGAGCGCGGCCTGGGGACGCTCAACCGAATTGACCCGGTCCTGCTCAATCTTCAGAAAACCCGCCTGCACGATCCATTGCTCGGGTTCATGGGGTCCAACGATCATCCCGGCGATTATCGTTCCAGTGGTTGCACCGCCTGCCATGTTGTCTATGCCAATGACCGTTCCCCGAGTCATTCCGATTGGTGGAGCAAGTTCGGTCACCAGGGCTTGAGCTTCAGCGGTGATCCTTCCATTTCCAAAAAGGAAAAGGGGCACCCGATCAAACATCAATTCACCCGCTCCATCCCGAGCAGCCAATGCATGACCTGCCACATGCACCAGGGAAATCTCTTTGTGAATCCGTACCTCGGCTACACCTGGTGGGACCAGGAAAGCGATGGCGAATTCATGTATCCGAAGAAGCAGAAAAATCCGACGGAAGAAGAGATGCGTGCTGTGTTGCAAAAGAATCCTGAAGCAGCCGCAGGCCGCGGTTTGTGGAGTGACCCGGATTTCCTGGAACGGGTTGCTGAGCTGAATCCGAAGTTGAAAGATACCCAGTTCGCTGATTATCACGGGCACGGTTGGGTGTTTCGTGCGGTGTTCAAAAAGGATCGCAAAGGAAATCTGCTCGACCTGGAAGATGAAAAGATTTCCCACGACGACCCCGATAAGTTCGCCAAGGCGATTCACCTGAAAGACATTCACCTGGCGCGCGGGATGCAATGCATTGATTGCCACTTTGACGCTGACGTCCATGGCAACGGCAAACTTTATGGTGAACCCCGCGCGGCCACTACGATTGAGTGTATTGACTGTCATGGCACCGTGGACAGGCGTCCATCACTCGTCACTTCCGGCAACGGTGGCCAAATTGATTTAAGCAAAACCGCCACGCCATTCGGTCCGCGCTTTGAATGGGAAGGCAAACGGCTTTTCCAGAATTCAATGATGAGCCCCGATCGGCGCTGGGAAATTCCGCAGACGGCAGACACGGTGGATCCTGGTTCCAAGCATTACAACGCCAAGTCCGCCTATGCGAAAACGCTTCGGCGCGATGGCAAAAGCTGGGGTAACGCGACGATGGATCATGACTGTCCGCGCGAATCCGAACTGGCGCACGGCAACCCAAACGTCTCCTGTTATCTCTGCCATACCTCGTGGGCGACGAGTTGTTTTGGTTGTCATCTGCCGATGAAGGCGAACCAAAAGGTGCCATCCAACAAATTCGAAGGTGTGAACACCCGCAATTACACCTCCTACAATCCGCAGGTGATCCGCGATGATGTTTACATGCTCGGCAAAGATTCCACCGTGAAGAGCAATCGCACCGCAGTGATCCGTTCCTCAAGCGCGGTGGTGGTTGGTTCGCAGAACGCGAATCGCGAATGGCTTTATTCTCAGCAACAGACCTTTTCGTCAGAAGGCTACAGCGGACAGGCATTCAACCCGCATTTTGCCCATACGACCAGCGGACGCGGCACCACCAAGAACTGCACCGATTGTCATCTTTCCCAGGCGAATGATAATAACGCGATCATGACGCAGTTGCTCGGGTTTGGGACCGGCACCGTTAACTTTTTCGGACGCTACGCCTACGTCGGCGTGGGCAAGAAAGGCTTGTATGGAGTCGTCTGGACTGAACAAGAGGAACCGCAGGCGGCGATCGGCAGTCATTTGCACAGACTGGCTTACCCTGATAATCACGCGAAGCACGAAGCGGCCAATCGTGAGTTGAAAGAAGGCTATCATCATCCCGGCAGAGAGATTCTGGATCTGACATTGCGTGGCGAATACCTCTACACCGCCAACGGCAAGGGCGGGTTTGAAGTCTTTGACGTTGCGAACATTGACCAGAAAGGTTTCTCCGAACGGATTGTTTCTGCTCCGTTTTCGCCCATTGGACAGCGCACCTATGTTCGCACGAAGTATGCGACCTCGGTTGCATTGCCCAGCACGCTCGCCCTTGATCCGGCCCGTGTTCGTCTGCCTGAAAATGAAGAGCAACCGATTCACATGCTCTACGCCTATGTGTATGTCACCGATCTTGAAGAAGGTCTCGTGATCGTGAATGTGGCGACCCTGGTGGACGGCAATCCGAAGAATAATTTCCTCAAGGAGAAGATCGTCTTCAATCCGGACGGCAAACTCAATGGCGCCCAGCACGCGTATGTCGCTGGACGCTGGCTCTATGTCATCGCGGAAAAAGGTTTGTTCGTTGTGGACATTAATGAACCGACCAAACCGAAACTGGTGGGGGAACTGCCGGGTTTCAACCAGCCTCGCGCTCTCGCTGTGCAGTTCCGTTACGCGTTCATCACCGATGCCGATGGGATGAAAGTGGTGGACATCACGGAACCGACCCGGCCGGTGCATATTCCGGGTGCCTCGGTGACATTGAAGAATGCGCAACGGCTCTACGTGGCGCGCACCTACGCTTATGTGGCCAATGGTGCTGAAGGACTCGCCATCATTGATGTTGAGAACCCGGAGAAACCGAGGCTTCACCAGATGTACGACGCCGAAGGGCAATTGAACGATACCCGTGCCGTGCAGGTCGGTTCCGTGAACGCTTCGATGTTTGCGCTCGTGGCTGATGGCAAGAATGGGTTACGTGTGATTCAATTGATTTCGCCTGAAAATGTTCCAGAACACATGGGATTCACCCCGCGGCCAAATCCGAAACTGATCGCCACCTATAAAACTCATGGCGATGCCGTTGCTGTCTCACGCGGGTTGGATCGTGATCGTGTGGCCGATGAAACCGGAAACCAGACTGTGGTGTTTGGCCGACGCGGATCGCGTCCATTCAACATGGAAGAATTCAAAACGTTCTACATGCGCGACGTCCTGGGCAAGGATACGCGCGCTGCCGTTTATAAAGTGGAAGATGTGAAGGTGCAGGATGGAAAGCTGATGACTACATCCGGCAAGGAATTGAAACCGACCCTGGCACCGGTGGTGGAAAAAGAAGAGGCAACGCCAACGGCCCGTCCGGAACGTCTCATGCGTAGAGGGCAGGGGCAATGATCAGTTGAACGGGTTACGGCGATCCTACCCGGTAAAAGTGCTGAGAGCCATTGCTGGAAGTGTCTATGAACAGGGAGGAGGAATTCGTGCTGGTGAAGGTCGTCAGCGAGTTCCATGAGGCCAGGTTTGTTGAACCATAAACAGTGTAGGAAGCACCTGGCGCACCGGTAAACTGGAAGTGGAACTGGCCATTAATTGTCTTCGCTGATAGCGGCTGAATACTTGACGGAGCAATAAAGATCACCTGGTCCAGCCAACCCTTATCCAACCCGCTGTTGATGCTGATGTCTTTGGTATAGGACCAGCGGGCAGTGTGTGAACCAGCCGGGATGGCGAAGGTTCTTAGTTGCCAGTTTACTTCACCCGAGATGCTGGCCAGTTGCACATCATTGACATAAAAGCGCAAAAAATCCCATGATGCTTCTGACGAAACCCTCCAGCGGAACGTTAGTGTTCCTGGCCCGGTGATCGTTGTTTGAATCCAGGTTAGCTGGGAATGAGTGATGGATCCACTCTGCGCGGAATCCACTCCATCGTAGCTGACGGAATGCTGTCCGGACCAGGTTCCGTTTCCACCCGTGAACCAGTTGAAACCCAAATTATCCACTGCCTCACCAAGCGATGTGCCGAGTGCAACTGAAAGTGACGCATTGTCACTTGTCGCCGTGCCGTGGGCGTTGCTCACGATGACAGAGTAATTACCCGCATCTCTAAGTTGAATATTGTTGAAGGAGTAACTCGAGAGCGTGGCACCCGGGATAATGCTGCCTTCTTTTCGCCAGTGATAAGTGAGTGGAGAAGCACCGGTCGCGCTCACTGAAAACAGTGCGGAATCCCCGGTAAATACACTCTGCGAAAGTGGCTGGAGCCCGATTACCGGAGGGCCTGATGCCGAGGACGCCTGTCGGAAATTTGCGATCTGGTAGGCGGAGTTATTGATCGTTTGGGTATTGAAGGCTTCTTCCGCGTTTCCAATTGGAACTCCTGTCGGCGTGCCGAAATAGTTTACGTTGGGATTGGAGAATCTTTGAATGCGAGTGCCCGGAGCGTAGGCCATGATCGTGCGATACTGGAGGTTGTTCGTGCCGTTAAAACGCCATCCGTAGGAATACGAATCGAGGCCTGAACCGCTGGAATTCTGGCGATCATGACGACACCCCATATTATGCCCCAATTCATGCCCGAAAGAATAGTAACCCGTCGCACACGTATAATGAACCGTGCTGAAGGCATGACTCTCAAAGGCAGGCGTTAAAGTTGTCATGACATAACCAATTCCGCAGGAGGCGCTATTGTTGACCCAGAGACTTACCATGTCAGCCGCGTGAGTGTTACGCAGCGTATGGACCTCGTCCATGTAGCCGTCTGAGGTGCCTTGTAGCCGGGAGAGATCTGTGCTGAAGCTGTCAGATTCCACGTAAGCAATCTCGCCCACATAGGCGAGGCGTAACCGTGGATTGATCAAGCTTTCCTCGTAGGCCGTATTCGACTCAGTGATTGCAAGGTTCACCAACGCCTGAATGGCAGCAGTGCCTCCTGCCGCAGCACGGGCCGATGGGGTGTAGACCACCATGACGTCGATAATATCCCCTGCATCCGATTCGACTAATGGATCTAAATCGCCGGCTTGCCGTTCTTTCGGCGCGTCAACGATTTGCTCGGGGCCTGTTTCGCATGGAGGAAACTGGGTTTCATCAATCTTTTGGATGTCATGCACACCAGCGCCGAGGTAGCGAACTTGAATCAATCCTTCATTGCCGGGGCGAATATTCATCACCACCACATCCTCATTTGCGACCAGCACAAAACTGGAAAACTCCTGGCCCTGCAATTCGCCCAGCAGGGTGTAATTGGAATCGCTCCTGGCCTGCACAGATTTCACAACACCTATAAAGCTACTCTCTGGAAACAGGTTCAGTTCCAGCTTTGCGCCCTTTGTCCTGGCCTGTCTCAGTGCCGTTTGATCGATTTGCACCGATCGCCGCTTGTCAATCGTTGGAGACATTTCCCGGAGCGCAATATCTGGTCCATCAACAAACAGTGCTGAAGGTAATTCGGTTTGTGCAATCGTTGAGGAGATTGGTGCAAATAGAATCAGTAGAATGGTAAAAAGATATATGGCAGGAATGGATGGAATGAATGGGTTGGCTTTCATTAAGGCCTTTGGCGAACTGGAATCTTTTCATCTTAGTGTCCGATTAAAATTATTTTCGGACCGCTGGAATGATGGTGGGTTTCGTGAACCTGGAGAATCAGCGAAATGACGCTGATGAAGGTGAGAGAAAAGATGTTTGATCCGGCCCAACCGGCTTTGCGGGTGAGCGGATAACTGACCGGGGCAAGTGCTCTGCGGTTTATCTCTTCGCGCTTTCCACTGGCGAACGCAATGGCAACGCTGACAAAACGATATTCTTATTCCGTTCAGCAAAGAAGTCGCAGGCCCATTGTTCCTGGAAGAGAAGAACTTCGTTACCGGCGGAGTCAACGGCGATACGCGCGCCGGTCGGGAGAATGGAGTCATCCACCGGACTGCCGCTTACCACCCATCGAATGATGGACCATGGCGCTGATTCGAGGCGCGATTCTGCCCCGTATTCTGTTTGCAAACGATATTGCACCACTTCGAATTGAAGGGGACCAACGGCGCCGAGCAACGGAACGCGTTGCGCCGTGTTTTTTACCAGGAACGATTGAACCACACCTTCCTGCAGCAACTGTTCCAGACCTTCACGGAACCGTTTGAACTGCGCTGTGCTAGGACTTTGCAGGTAAGCAAAACATTCCGGTGTGAAACGCGGAATAGCGTCATAGGCCAGGTTTGGATCTGTCGCCAGCGTGTCGCCAATGCGAAAATCAGAGTGACCAATCAACCCCACAACATCGCCCGCGTAGGCTTCATCCACTGTCTCCCGTTCACGGCCGAAGATTTTATGCGAACTGGAGAGTCGAAGTTTTTTACCAGTGCGGGTGTGAATCACCGACATGTCGCGCTCGAATTTGCCGGAACAAACACGGACAAAGGCCAGGCGATCGCGATGTTTCGGATCCATGTTCGCCTGGATTTTGAAAATGAACCCGGAGAAATCTTTCTCTTCTGGAGGGATGACCCGGTCGTTCACGGTATGTGCTCCCGGACGTGGCGCGAGTTTCAGAAATGCATCGAGCAACAATTGCACACCAAAATTATTCACGGCACTGCCGAAGAATACCGGGGTCAGTTGACCTGCGAGAACGGCTGCATGATCGAATGTCGAACCGGCGCCTTCGAGCATCGCGAGTTCATCCACCACATGCTGGTAAACGTCTGGCGCCATTTTCTCGCGCACGATTGGATCCGATAGGTCATGCACTGAAAGACCAGCGCGATATTGTCCGCCCGGTGTGCGTTCAAAAAAATGAACTTCCTTTGCTTGCCGATCATAAACACCGCGAAACTCCTGCCCATTTCCGAGCGGCCAATTAATTGGATAAGATTGAATCCCGAGCACCCGCTCCAGTTCATCTAGAAGGAGTAGTGGATCGCGCGAGGGGCGATCCAATTTGTTCATGAACGTGAAAATGGGAATCCCGCGTTGCCGGCAGACTTCAAATAATTTGCGCGTCTGCGTTTCGATACCTTTACCGGCATCGATCACCATCACTGCAGCGTCAACCGCAGTGAGAACGCGATAGGTGTCTTCGGAAAAATCTTTGTGACCGGGAGTGTCGAGGAGATTCACGCAATAGCCACCATACTCGAATTGCAACACGGTGGAGCTGATTGAAATCCCGCGTTGCCGTTCCAGTTCCATCCAGTCGGAGGTGGTGGCGCGTTGATTCTTGCGCGCTGTCACGGAACCGGCCAAATGCACAGCACCTCCGTAGAGGAGGAATTTTTCGGTCAAGGTTGTTTTACCGGCATCCGGATGGGAGATGATGGCGAAGGTGCGGCGGCGTGAAATTTCTTTTTCGATTGGCTGCATTTTAGTTCGAGCCGCCAACTGTCCACTAATGGAAGGATTCCCGCAACTTCGGAAAGTGGGGTGTTACGCGTCCGGGTGTGATTGAAAGTGGTGAGATTGGCGCTCCGTCTGCCACCACCCACTTTTAATCACACCGCAGCAGCCGATGAAGCTGGCGAGTTCCTGGGTGAAAGTCCCAGCCGTCGAATTGGTCGGTTCACGACGGAACGATCCGGTGCCTGTCCCGCCGCGAGGCGAGGAGG
>JACDHS010000012.1 GCA_013820875.1 Verrucomicrobiota bacterium
GTCGCGTCCCGCGGGGACGCGACCTGAAACACGCGCGGGACGTCGCGTCCCGCGGGGATGCGACCCCAAACACGCGCGGGACGTCGCGTCCCGCGGGGATGCGACCTGAAACACGCGCGGGACGTCGCGTCCCGCGGGGACGCGACCTGAAACACGTGCGGGACGTCGCGTCCCGCGGGGATGCGACCTGAAACACGTGCGGGACGTCGCGTCCCGCGTGGATGCGACCTGAAACACGTGCGGGACGTCGCGTCCCGCCGGGGATGCGAGGTTTCGCGCGCTTTTCGGGGTGGTTGCAAGTCGCTGTGGATTAGGTGTTTGGGTGGGAGTGGCACGGGTTATCTGCGGACGGTGTGCGATCATGTTCACCTGAATCCGGTGCGAGCGCATTTGTTGCGGCCGGAACAGGCGTTAAAAGATTTTCGATGGAGCAGTTGGCCTGAATATCTGAAAGAGCTGGAGAAGCGCCCGCGATGGCTGCGAGTGGATCGGTTATTGGGAGAGTTGCGTATCCCGAAGGATAGCCCTGCCGGAAGGCAGGAATTGGAGTCTTACCTTGGAAACGCGAAGAGCGGCCGAGGATGGTGAAGAAATAAAAAGGATCCGTCGCGGATGGTGTTTTGGAGATGAGACGTTTCGCCGGGAGTTGCTTGAACAGGCGGAGCACAAAGCAGACGAAAACCATCACGCCGCGACCTTGCGGGAGACGACTGAGGAAAAGGCGCGACGCGAAGTTACCCGAAACTCAAGGCGGCGCTTGTCAGTCTGGGGGCAAAGACGATATTATTCCCTCATGAGCATAACCGCCGAAAAAGTTGCCGAGGTGCTGGCGCTGCCGCAACAGGACCGAGCCTATCTGGCCCATCAACTCATCGCCAGCCTCGACGACACCGTGGATGCTGACGTCGAAACGCAGTGGAACGAAGTGATTGATCGGCGCTCCCGCGAGATCGAGGAAGGCAAAGTTACTTGCCGCCCGGTGGAGGAAACTGTTCGGGACATTCGCGCCAAGCTCAATGCGCGTCGTTAGCCATCCTGAAGCTGACCAGGAACTGGAAGCCGCCGCGCTCTGGTATGAGGAGCGGCAGATCGATCTGGGTAATGACTTTCTTGATGAGTTCGAACGGACTTTGCGCCGCATCGTGGCCGAACCGGAACGCTGGGGCCAAATCCGCGGAGACAATCGCAAGCTCAATTTCCATGGCTTTCCCTACGCCATCGTTTACAGCGTGCGCGGCGAAGTTCTCTACATCAAAGCCGTGATGCATTTGCATCGCCGACCCTTTTACTGGCAACACCGCTGAACTTCTTCCTTTAGCTGTTACGAACTTTTTTGACGTCATAATTGACCGAAGTGGCGTCATAGGATTTTTTGGGAGATGGCCGGACTGGCATCTGATTTTGTGGCCGAATAGCCACGCTGAGGTCATAGCGTTGAAAAGTCTAACTCTAAGTCGTTCTACCAATAGCGGTTGGAATCTGATCGCACGATTGGACGGCAGCGATAGCAAAAGAGTTTTATCCGTCATTTCCGCGTTGGAATGCTCCGGAAAAGGTTTATTCGTCATTCCCACGAGGGAAAGGTCGAAAAAGTCACCTCTGGTGTGAGCTTTTCCATTCCGCAATTTCAGAGTAGGACTTAACATCAGATTAGGTTTAGGATCATTGAGCATGAGCGCCAGACCCAATGTTGTTCTCGGAGTGACAGGTTCCATTGCCGCCTACAAAGCCGCAGACCTGACCAGTCAGTTGACCAAGGCTGGATGCGACGTTCACGTCGTGATGACCGCCGACGCCGTTAAGTTCATCACCCCGCTGTGTTTCAAAACCCTCTCCCGAAATCCTGTTGTCACCGATTTATACGATGAAGAGGAAGGCTGGAAACCGACGCATATCAAACTCGCGGATGAAGCGGACTTGTTTCTGATTGCACCTGCTACTGCAAACATCCTTGCCAAACTTGCCAATGGAATTGCAGACGATGCCCTGACCTGTATCGCCCTGGCTTTGAACACGAAGGCAAAAATTTTGGTCGCTCCTGCAATGAATGGGAAAATGTGGTTGCACCCGGCGACGCAGGAGAATGTGAAAACCTTGCGCACCCGGGGAGTTGAGTTCATCGGGCCGGAGGAGGGATTGCTTTCCTGTGGTTACGAAGGTTTGGGGAGATTGTGGAAGACCGACGATATTGCCGCTGAAGTGCAAAAGATTCTTCAATTGAAATAACTGTTGTTCGCCGCATGAATTTCGCAGGCCGCAATTTCATCCAAAAGTTGGGCCGCCTGCTGGGAACTCCTGGTTTGGAACCGGCGGAGCAGGCCGACCGAATCCAAGCCTTTGAACGGGATATTATTCTACCCGTTAAAGCGCTCATCATCCTGCTGCTGGTCTATTACTTTTTTTTCTCAAACTGGCTGGATGAACCGCAGCACATGCGGGAGGTAGCACTCCAGATGATTCGTGGCGCGTTCCTGATCTATATTGTCGTGAATGCATTTGTTGCGGTGCTGTTCGTGTGGGCGCGACACCTGGCCCTGCACTCGATTCAATGGACGGTTTACACAACAGGTCTGCTTGATGGGCTTCTTTTTGCCTCGTTGACCTTTGTCACCGGAGGATTTGACAGCTTCGTTTTCTGGGTGTTTCCCGCGTTGATCTTGCGTAATGCGATCAGTGTTCCGCATGTCATACCGCAAATCGTGCTGAACCTCGCAACCGTTTTGTTTTATGTGTTTGCCGGGATTTTTGATGTGGCTGCGACTCAGGATGAGTTGGAGTATATCAGCCGTGCCACGCGGGAAGACCTGGGCATGATTCCACCGGAGAATGCTGCCGAACCGTTCGTTCTGCGTATCTCCATTCTCGTGCTCTGGACCTTCTGTTGTTATGGCGTGCAGGCGCTCCTCGAAAAGCATCGTCGCGCTGTGGAGGAAGCGGTGGAATTTGCCACACGCCAGGAACAACTACACACCGCAGGACGTCTTGCAGCGCAGATTGCGCATCGGATCAAAAATCCACTCAGCATTATCAATAACTCAGCTTTTTCCCTCGAACGCGCGATTCGTCTTGGAAAAAATTCCAATACAGAACAACTCCAAATCATCCGCGAAGAGGTTGAAAAAGCTGATCGTATCCTGACGGAGTTGATGGGCTACGCACAACTCGCCGAAGGTCGGGTCGAAAAGTTGGACGTGATTGAAGAGATTGAGCGCGCTGTGCAGGAAGCCTTTCCCAAAGCGGCTGACTACAAGGTTGAGATCAAGCGGAACTACGAACGCGGACTGCATCACCTCATGATGCAACGTTCCCATCTTTTTGAGATTTTGCTCAATCTTCTCACCAACGCCCGCGAAGCGATGCAGGGGCAGGGAACACTGCAGATTTCAGCAAGACAAGATCCGGATTATTCGATTATTGTGGAAGTGAAAGATTCGGGGCCCGGAATCCCGCCGGATAAAGTGGAACGAATCTTTGAAGCCTATGTTTCGACCAAAGAGAAGGGCACCGGACTTGGTTTGGCGATTTCCCGTCATAATGCCGAGATCTATGGGGGCACACTTCAGGCCGAATCAGAACTTGGACAAGGAGCCCGGTTTACTTTACGATTGCCGGTCAGAAGCGTTATGAAATTCACTAAATGAGCCAGGCACTCCCCCCGGTAATGATTGTAGATGACGAAAAGAACATGCGTTCTTCACTTCGCTCTATTCTTCTCGACGAAGGTTACGCTGTGCAGGCAGTTGAATCTGCGGAAGACGCGCTGGTGCAACTCAAGCGAGACGAATTTTTCATGATCATCACCGACGCTCGCCTCGGCGGAATGAGCGGATACGAATTTCTCAAGCAGCTAAAACAATCCTGGCCGAAGCTGCCAGTCCTGATGATCACCGCCTACGCCACTCCGAAGCTGGCTGTGGATGCGATCAAATCCGGCGCCATTGATTATCTGGCCAAACCATTTGCTCCCGAGGAATTGCTCCATGCCGTCTCGCGTTGCGCGGAACGGCACCACCTCATCCAGGAGAATACAACCCTCAAGGCCCGCGTTTCTGAACCCTACCAAATCGAGCATATCATTGGCGAATCCGGCAAGGTAAAGGAACTCCGCCAGTTGATCGAAACGGTCGCCCCAACAAACGCCACAGTTCTGATTTTGGGTGAAAGCGGCACCGGTAAGGAATTGATTGCCGGCGCGCTGCATAGCTTGAGTGAACGCAAAGCGAACAATTACGTCCGGATCAATTGTGCCGCCATCCCGGAGGCACTTTTGGAAAGTGAATTGTTTGGGCACGAGAAAGGCGCTTTCACCGGTGCCTTGAAGCAAAAGCCGGGACGTGTCGAAGAAGCCGATGGCGGAACGATTTTCCTGGATGAAATTGGTGATATGAGCCGACCGCTCCAGGCGAAGCTCTTGCGGTTCCTCGAGGACGGATCTTTCACTCGCGTGGGTGGCAACGAAGAGTTGGGAGTGGATGTGCGGCTGATTGCAGCGACCAATCGCGACATCATCGAGGCAATCCGTGAAAATCATTTTCGCGAAGATCTGTTCCATCGCCTGAATGTTGTTCAATTCCGTCCACCCGCTCTACGCGAGCGTGGCGCGGATGTCATTTTGCTCGCGGAACATTTTCTGTCGCACTTTGGCAAGGCGATGAGAAAACAGGTGAAAGGACTTTCTCCGGGAGCCCGTAACAAATTGACGTCACATCATTGGCCGGGAAATGTCCGGGAACTGCGCAACGTGATCGAGCGCGCAGTCATTCTCGAGCAGACCGCGGAGATTCAGCCGGAGAACCTTCCTGATTTTCATTTGGAGACCCGTTTGCGAAAGGCCGATTCAACCCCGATTGCCAATGGAAACTCGATTGATGACATCATGGGCGATCTCGAGCGGCAGCTCATCATGAACACTCTCGAACAGAATCGGTTCAACCTGTCGCGTTCGGCGGAACAACTGAAGATCAGCCGCCACGCTTTGCGGTATCGCATGCAACGTTTGAACATCACCACTGAAACGGAAGATGATGAAACAGGGGCCGTCGCTAAAAAGTAATCCTTCATGAACTTTCAATTGATCGCGAGTATGGACCCATTGCAAAACCTTCCTGGAGCAGTTCCTGAGACGGGTGGGGCGGAGTTGCTAGGGGGAAATTTGCTGGTCCTGATTTTTGCCGTCCTGGTCGTCGTCATTTTTGTTGCGGCATGGGCGATGTTTATTCGCAAACCACGGCGAACGGCAAGCATTACCCCTGAAGAAGCGGCGGCTTCGCTGGGCAGAACTGGTCGGAAGCGAAAAATGAAGCAGCGTTATCCTTCACTCGCCGAAACTGGCGGATTGCCACCGATCAAATCATAAGGTTTAAAAGGGCATGGAACAGAGCAGGGCAATCACTCGCAAAAGCGCTTCCAATCTCGCGCTCGCGTTTATTCTTTTACCGAAACAAAAGCGCGATGGCATGTCCGCTCTCTATGCTTTCTGCCGGGAAGTGGATGATATTGCGGATGACGAATCTGTCCCGGTGGAGAAACGCCGCCTTGAGCTGGCCCGATGGCGAGAGGATGTTCGAGCCGCGTGCGAAAACAAACAGCCGGAGATTGCCGTAAACTGCGAGCTGCAACCGGTCATCCAACAATACAAACTTTCGTTTCAATACTTTGACGAACTGATCAAAGGGGTCGAAATGGATCTCGATATCAAGCGTTACGATACGTTTGAAGCTCTGGAAGAGTATTGCTACCGCGTCGCTTCAGTGGTTGGCCTCCTGAGTATTGAAATCTTTGGCTACAAAAATCCAGCATGCCGCGATTACGCAGTTTATCTTGGGAAAGCGCTGCAATTGACCAACATTCTGCGCGATGTGCGTACCGATGCCGAGCGCGGGCGTATTTATCTGCCACAATGTGAACTGCAAAAGTTCCAGGTGCCCCCGGAAGATATTCTGAATTTTCGTTATTCGGAAAACTACCGAAAACTTGCCGAACATGTTGCTGAACGGGCTTCTTACTTTTATCGCCTGGCCCGCGAAACACTTCCGCGGGAAGATCGACGATCCATGGTCGCCGCGGAACTGATGGGCTCGGTTTATTGGCGGTTGATGGAGAAATTGAAACAGCAACAGTTCAACGTTTTTGGCCCCACGCCAACCCGCCTCAATAAAGCTCAGAAGATATTGCTGATTCTCCGCACGTGGCTCCGCTTGAATTCAGGGGGCATGGCTCCTAACTACGGAGCTTAAATCTATCAACTTGGCGTGCCTGTTTTAAGCGGTAAGAAAATCGAAATTTTCCTCTTGCAGAAACGAGAATGTGGGGAATCTTGCGGTGGGTTAAAATGGAAATTGGAACCGGCCCGGAGTTTCGATGGGTTTCTCTGGGTCGGTTTTTTACACGCGGACACCCTGCCTCGACTGCCTTTCCAACCTGAATTCGGCAAGTTTCTTAACCGCTAATCTGCGCTAACCGAACGCTAATCCGAGGTCGTTTCTGAATCCCTCAGGGATGGACCCCTTGCGAGATTAACCTTGGACTTATCCCGCGCGATAAGTCGGCTGCGAACAATGCAAAGCGGTCTTTTTCGGAGATTCTTCGCGTCCTGTGTGACGGTTTTTACACCTTGATCCACTTTGGTTCCCATCCTTTGCGGTATTCGCGGCGAAGGTATTGGTTAGCCTCTTTGACATTTCTAAACTCCAGCTTTTCCAGATTCCAAACCAGGGTTTGGTTCGGGAAACGGGTTGCCACACCTCCAAGCAGAACAGTTTCGGTGAGTGCTCCGGCGTAATCGAAGTTCGCGGATGCCTTGTCGTTACCCCGGATCGCTTCGAGATACTGCTTCCAATGATTCAGCGGCGGAAGTTCCGGATATTCATAGCCTTGATAATTCGCGACCGGGAGCAGTTGCGGTCTGCCAACGTGCGGCAGGAGCATGACTCCTTTGGTTCCGATGAAAATGGATCCTTGCTCCGGCAGCTTGATGTCGCCGAGAAGATTTTGAATGTTCTGCGGCGGACGTTTTTCGCCATCGTACCAGGTCACTCTGACAGTTTTGCCGTCAGTGTAAGGGGTGCCGGGAAACACATAATGAATCACCGCGTTGATCGCCCAGTTGTAGTCATTCGGCGCTGGGCCTTCTGAGCGAATTGAGAGCGGTGCTGTCAGAGCGAGGGCTTTGAAAACCGGGTCGTAGATGTGGCATCCCATGTCTCCGAAAGTGCCAGTGCCGAAATCGAGACGCTTGCGCCAGTTGCCTGGATGATAATAGCGATCTAGATAGGAACGCTCTGTGGCTACCCCGAGCCACATGTCCCAATTGAACCCGGCGGGTATCGGATCCACGCGGTTTGGTTTCGGTTCCATGTCGCCCCACATTTTACTGCTCCAGGTATGCACTTCTTTCACTTTGCCGATCGCGCCGTCTTTGATGAGCAGGGCAGGGAGACGATACTGAACGCTTGAATGCACCTGGATTCCCATTTGGGTTACCACCTTTGATTTGCGAGCCTGCAATGTGACCTGGCGGCTTTCAAAAACATTTTGGGTCAGCGGCTTTTGACCATAAACATGCTTGCCGGCCTGTAATGCTGCCATGGCCATGGCTCCATGCATGTGGTCAGGTGTGGAAATATTCACCGACTCAATGTTCTTCGCTTCTTTGTCCAAAAGTTCACGCCAATCCTGGTAAACTTTGACGCCTGGATATTTTTGCTTGAGTTCCTCTGTGCGACGCAAATCCACTTCAGCAACCGCGATGAGGTTGGCGAGTTTAGTATCCATGATGGCATTAAGATCGGAAGATGCCATGCCGGTCGCACCGAAGCTCGCGTGATTGATGATCCCATTGGCAGAAACAGCGCCGAGCCGACTGACAAATGGAAAAGCGAGTCCTGCCAGCGCAGTGGTTTGAAGAAATGAACGACGCGAGATAATTCGTGAATGCGATTTCATGGGGGCTTTGTAACAGAAGCAAAAGGAGTGTGCCAGAGGGTTTTGCGCGGCGCTGTGCTGCCGGGGTGAGAATCTGATTTCCCCTTTTCTGGACAGGCAAGATTACCTGTGTCCTAAATAGCATCCAAAGTGGCCGAGCGTCGATCGTATCACCGCACCTGCTGCGGCTGATGCTTCGCACAAATCAGAACAATAGAAACAACGAACCGCGTCGCGGTTACGCCGCGCTCCGAAAGGCAACGTGACCGCCAGTTTGAATCACACCTTCGGCAAGCCGCTCACTTGCCTTTCCGGGAGTCCTGCGGAATACTCGCGACGTGAAAGATCCGGTCACAGACTTGACCAACCAATTAGTTGCTTCCTACGCCCGGTCGGGCGGCATTAATCATTTGGACGGACGGAACCTGCCATCCAAAACTGCCATTGCCTCGATTACGGTAGATCTGCTGCGCCTGTTGTTTCCCGGGTTCTTTGATCAAACGACGATTCATTCTTCCGAAATAAGAGTCGTCACAGCGACCTTGATGGACTCCATTCTCGGGCGGCTCGAAGACGAAATTTACAAAAGTTTGGAATACAGTCGCCCATCGGAATTGGAGTCGCAGGATCTTCGTCGTGCGGCGCGTGAACTCACGCTGGACTTCCTGAGAAATCTTCCGCGCATCCGGGAAATCCTGCAGACTGACGTCGAAGCCGCCTTTAATGGCGATCCAGCCGCCCTGAGCAAAGAGGAAATTATAGTGGCCTATCCATTCATTGACGCCATCGCCGTGCAGCGGATGGCACATGAACTGTTCAAAAAAAAGATACCATTGATCCCTCGCATCATGACCGAATGGGCGCATGCGCAGACGGGGATGGACCTGCATCCAGGCGCAACAATCGGTTCACATTTTTTTATCGATCACGGTACCGGCACCGTCATCGGTGAAACGTGCATCATTGGAAATAACGTGAAGCTTTACCATGGAGTAACGCTCGGTGCTCGCTCCACTTCAGGTGGACAGGAATTGCGAGGCAAGAAGCGGCATCCCACGATTGAGGACGATGTCACCATTTACCCCGGGGCGACTATTCTCGGTGGCGAAACCGTTATTGGCGCGGGCAGCACGATTGGCGGAAATGTTTTTGTCATGCAAAGCGTTCCCCCGCATTCGCTCGTCGTGAATGAAGACGTCGAGGTGAAGGTGATGAGTAAGAAGGAACGGCAAGCTGGCAAAAAGCCGGACTTTCAAATTTAACTATTTGAAAGCCCGCAGTCAGAGTGTTCCGTTAGCAGGTGAACATTACTTCTGCTTGTTCTGCACCCATTGGATCGCGTTGAGAACCAGTTCGCTTGCGTTCTTTAGATTTAACTTTTCCTTGATGCGTGCGCGGAAGGAATTGATCGTCGGAATTGTTAGCTTCATCGCCTCGGCAATTTGCCGGGTGCCGTGGCCCTGTCCAATCAGCTCGAACACCTCAAGCTCACGGGGGCTCAGCGTGTCCATGGGAGACTTGGTGGCTTCGTTACGTCCGCCAATCAATTTGGAAACAAGCTGTGTGGACATTTTTTCGCTGAGATAAATTTCGCCGCTGAGCACCTGGCGAATGGCATCGCGAACTCTTTTGTTCGCTTCCTGTTTCATGATGTAGCCATTGGCGCCGGAACGAAGAGCGCGTTCGGCATAGAGCGATTCGTCATGCATGGACAGCACAAGGATCGGTGTCTCTGTATCAGAGGTGCGGATCAGCTTGATCAAATCGATGCCATTGCTGCCAGCGAGTGAGATGTCAATGATTGCCATATCCGGCTTGGCACTTTGCATCGCTTCGAGGGCTGTTTTGTCGTCGCCCGCTTCGGCGCAGACATGGAGGTCAGCTTCGCGATTGATCATCTGGCTGAGACCCTCGCGAAAGAGTTGATGATCATCGACAACCAGGATTGAGTTTTTTTTAGTTTCCATGGGGGAGTTGGGTTTTACTTCTTCGGGAATAAGCATGTGACAAGAGTGCCGTTGTTTTGTTGGGCTTCGATGGTTAGTTTTGCGCCGATCATCTGGGCCCGGTAATTCATAATATGCAAACCCATTCCTTTTCCACTACGATTTTCATTCCCATTCCCATTTTGAGCATGCATTCCGACTCCGTCATCGCGGACGCTCAGTGTATTATGTTTTTCGCCAGGTTCCAGGCTGATTGAAATATGTTTTGCCGCCCCGTGCTTGACTGCGTTCATCAGCGATTCATGCGCGATGTAGTACAAGTGTTCAGCAAGCGCATTATCCCGCAGCAACACCGGTTCTTTACAGCGGAATGTGCATCGTATTTTAAAGAGGCTTTCGCTGTTGAAAATCAATTCCTGCAGGGCGGAAACCAAACCGTTTTCCTCGAGCTGCACCGGGAACAGGCCGCGGGCGATGCCACGGGTTTGGATCAGTGCATCGTCTATCAGGTTGCAAATCTTGCGGGAGTCGGCCGCTTCCGGAGCTTGTTTTTCCTCCAGTTTGTCACCCAGGATCTCCGTGAGGAAACTGATGCCAGCCAGGTGCTGGCAAATGCCGTCGTGCAGCAGTTGGCCGAGGCGGCGTTGTTCGCGGCTGCTGATCTCGAGGATTTCTTTTTGTAAACGGATCCGTTCGAAGGCTCCGCCGCAGTAGTCGGCCAGGGCCTGCAATGTGTCCAGGTCTTCCTGGTTATAAGCGTTTGGCGAATAACTCTGGATTGAAAAAAATCCCAACACTTGTGTGCCGTTTCGCACCAGGACAATCAGGATCGAAGCAGAGGGACGGTTCTTATCTCCGAAAGGTCGCAGGTTTTTGTGCTCGAACGCCGGTTCGCTCCGCAGAATCAAGCGAGGTCCGCACGCCAGAACTTCTTCTCGGAGAGGCGTCGGATCCAGAGCCCAGCCTTCAGCGGAAACTTCACGTCTTTCGTCATCAAAAGTATCAACAGCAAAAACCTGGTAGCACTTCTCGCGGCCATGAGCGTAGAGATCAATGAAGCAACTATCCCAGCCAAACAATTCGTCGGCAACAGTGGTAATAATGCGTGCGGCTTCCTGGGGCGAAGTGGCAGAACTGAGGCTTTGCCCGAGTTTGGCGAATCCCTGGTAGCGTTTGCGCAATGCGCGCCGTTTACCTGATTCGCGCAGTTCTCTTTCCACCGCGGGCGCAAGACGTTTCAGATCGGATTTGCGGATGTAATCGCGCGCACCGGCTTTCATGGCAGCAACGGCGCGTTCCTCATCGATGACGCCGGAAATGATGATGAACGGAATGTCCCCTTCCTTTGCGTTTAGAATCCGGAGCGCTTCCAGCCCGCAAAATTCAGGGATTGAGTAGTCGCTCAGTATGATGTCCCAATCCTCGTTGAGCGCCGTCTCCATTGCCTCACGAGTGAAAACTTGCTGGAAACTGACATCGAAACCTCCCTGGCGCAGGGCGCGAGCCATCAGCAGCGTGTCGTCACGCGAGTCGTCAATGATCAGTAATCGCAACGGAACGCTCGTTTGCATGCCTATTGGCCGGACTATAAGTGAAGCGAAGCGTTCGGTCACGCACGCAATTGCGGCTACTTGATGAGGGTGCCAACCAGTTCAGACACGGTTTTTGCCCCGCAAGCTGCAATCCGTGTCTCCAGACCCCGAACAATATCGCGTGCGATGGATGGGCCTTCGTAAACCAATCCGGTGTAGATCTGTACGAGAGATGCGCCTGACATGATTTTGGCCAACGCATCATCCGCGTCGAAAACGCCGCCGACTCCGATAATCGGAAGTTTGCCACGGGTCTGGCGGAACAGATGACGAATAATCTGGTTACTGATGTAGCGGAGAGGGCGCCCGCTCAATCCACCCGTTTCAGCATAAATGTCTTGCAGCCGTTCATCTTCCGTGCGCGGACGGGTAATAGTTGTATTCGAAACGACAATTCCAGCTATTTTTCGAGGCCCAACCAACTCCAGGATTTCGTCGAGTGCTTCGAAGGAGAGGTCTGGCGCTACTTTGACGAGGATTGGTTTTGATTCGGTGAAGCTGACGTCGCCGGGCAGTCCGGATTGAGAGTTGATGTTTTGCAGGGCTGCGAAAATTTCATCCAGCGCCGATTTATCCTGAAGCTGGCGGAGATTCGGCGTGTTCGGCGAACTGACATTCACCACGAAGAAGTCTGCATATTCACGGAGCACACGAAAGGAGTTGGCATAGTCTTCCGCCGCTTTTTCCAAAGGGGTGATTTTCGATTTGCCAAGATTGATGCCCACCGGGTGAATCGGCCAGCGTCGCTTTTTTTTCCAACTTTCGAGATTCGCCGCCATCGCCTGGGCCCCGGGATTATTGAATCCCATGCGGTTGATGAGCGCCTCCTCCTCCACGATGCGGAACATGCGAGGTTGCGAATTTCCCGGTTGCGGATGCCACGTCACGCCACCCAGTTCACAAAAGCCGAATCCAAACTTTTCCCAGACAGGCACGGCTTGCGCTGTTTTGTCCATGCCTGCCGCGAGCCCGATTGGATTCGGGAAGTGCAGGCCGAATAATTTCACAGGCAGTTCAGGGGCGCTGTAGATTTTTTCCAACCCGCGGCTGAGAACTGTGCTGCGGCTAATCCTGCCTAAAGTTGTGAGAGTGCGGTTATGAATAGTCTCGGAATCCTGTGTAAACAGGATTGGTCGGACCAGATTTCGATACAGCCAACTCATCTAAGCGGGATAAACTGTCACAAATTTCACTTTTGAAGAAAGAAGAAACCGTGCCGTTTAGTTGACATGCTTGCGCTTGAGAAAAGAAATCTTAGGCTGCAACAGGAATGCGCAAGTATTTGCACGTCATTAATGTCGGGATTCAGAACACGCTGGTTTACCGCGTTAACTTCCTTTTTCGGGCGACATTCGGGCTGATTCCTCTGATTGCGACAATTTACCTGTGGCGCGCCATTTTCGGAAGCAAGGAGGGGGATTACGTTGCCGGTTATACACTGGCGAGCATGATTTCCTATTACCTGATCGTTACGATTGTGGATGCCCTTACTGCTGTGGCAGAGGACGACTGGCAAATCGCGGCTGAAATTCGCGAAGGAACGATCAGTCAATTCATTCTCAAACCAATAGACTTTCTTTGGTATCGGCTCTGCTTGTTTGTTTCCGGTCGCATCATCTACACGGCGGTCGCGATTGTTCCGGTCGGGCTTTTCATTTTCTTGATGCGCGAATACCTGGTGGCGCCGCCGAGCCTGGAGATTTTCGGTTGCTTCCTGCTCTCGCTGATGATGACCGCATTGCTGCAATTCTTTTTGGCTTACACCATGGCATTGCTCGCGTTCTGGGTGCTGGAGGTTTCGACGTTCATCTTCATTCTCTACGCGGTTGAATACCTGGTTGGCGGGCATTTGTTTCCTCTGGATATTCTGCCGCCAGCCATCACAAATGTCCTGAGCTACACCCCATTTCCGTATCAACTATTCTTTCCCGTGAGTGTTTACCTCGGCCAGGCAACGGGCGACGCACTCTGGCGAGGCTTGATGATACAAGCGGCGTGGACGTTGTTTGCATATCTTTTGGCGCGCTTCGTCTGGAGCAGGGGAATCAGGAAATACTCGGCTTTTGGAGGATGATATGAACCGCTATTTCTCCATCTACGCAATGCTCTGGCGGAACTCGGTCGTCCGGGAAATGAGTTTCAAAACGAATTTCATCTTATGGATATTTGTGGAACTGCTCTGGTTCGGGCTGCAAATCACTTTCTTCAGCGTGATCTACATGCACACCGATCGCATTGCGGATTGGACGAAATGGCAGGTCGTGATGCTGATCGGCGGGGCGCACTTTATTCAGCAAATGTTCCAGGCCTTTTTTCTCGTGAATTGCACGCAGCTCTCGGAACTCATTCGCACTGGCAAAATGGATTTTATGTTATTGCTGCCGGTGAATACCCGTTTTCTCATTTCCCTTCGACAAGTGGACCTTGGCGCATTTGTGAATGCTGCTTCCGCCGCAGCGGTAATGTTTTATGCGGGAAAACAACTGCAACTCACGCCGACTGCCGGCCAGATCTCCGGCTTTCTGCTTCTTTGTGTGGCAAGCATTCTCATCCACTACTCGTTGATGTTTCTCCTGGCGACCATCAGTTTTTGGACCGTCCGCGCGCAAGGCATCATCTGGGGTTACTACAACCTGTTCAACATTGCCCGCATGCCGGAATCCGCTTTCCCTGCCGGGATATTCAAGACCATTTTCAAATTCGCACTGCCGATGCTGCTGGTCGCGAATGTTCCAGTGAAATTGTTGACTGAGAAACTGGCATCTCCGTGGGAAATGTTATTCCTGGTGATAATGAGCGTGGGCTGTTTTGTCGTATCGGAACTGGCCTGGCGTTTCTCCGTTCGGCGATACACCAGCGCCAGTTCCTAAGAGCCTGTCTGAAAAATGGTGGAACGGGCTACCCATCCCGTTGTCGGCGACCACCTGCCGCCGAGTGTCGATGGTAGCCCATTCCACCCATTTTCAGACAGGGCTCCAAAACAACTCCGAGGACTTTTTATTCGATCCGAAAATCGCGCACCCAATTTGCCGCCGCACTTTTTTCCACCCAAAATGCTTCACCAATTCCGATCACCGGCGGATCCGTTTGCCATTTCTTGCTCGGATAATCGTAAGTAACGTATTCCTGCTTGTCGCGGTCGAATATTTGGACTGAGTCGCCGTCGGTCAAAGGAAATTGCAAATCGGTATTGATTTGACCGGCGACAGGGATGAGGGAGCTGCGAATCGAAAAACCGGATGGAACAGGATTCATCAACTTGCCCTGGGCGACTTGTCCGCAGAACTGCAAGGCGAACGTTTCCTGCGTCGGGTTGTAAAACAAGCCGCCTTCTCCGGCGACAAATTTTTCCATCGGATTGCTCCAGCGTCCTTTCGTGAATTTTGTTTCCACCATGTTGTGCTGGGTGGAACTGAACTTATGCAAGGCTGTGCCTTCCGGCATGTTCGGCAAAATCGAACCAATGAACTCAGCCGTATTCTCAAATGGATTCGCGATCAGCGCAAAGCCCGGCGGAGCATAAACGGTGACAAACCCAAGCACGTTTGTAGAAGGGCGGTCGCCGCTGTTGACCCGGTAGAAACGAAACTTGTATCGGGGCGCATCGGAATCGATAAACTCAGTCGTTTGAGTTGAGCAAGTCCCGCTGGCCACTGTTTCCCACGCCTTCAGAGTTGTCGAAGCCTGGATCTCGTAAGGGCAACCTTTAGCGCATGTAAACTCGAAGAAGAAAGCGCCGTATGGAAATTTACGCGCACCACTCAGCTTAGGCGAAATCGCCTCCTCAATCCTGTTTCGCCGAATAAAGCTCGTTACAATCCCTGCGATATTCGATGAAAATGCAACAGCTGACATAAATCCTTATCACCACTGTAGCCTATTATGGAGCAATTCAGCGAGGCTTAACCATGTCAGACAAGCGCTAGACGTTCTGTAAGACCATTCCTACAAAAGAAGGTTCAAAGTTTCAGTTTTATGCTCAAAGTGAAGGCACAGCGATGCCCCAACTTTGAAGTTTAAACTTTGAACTTTGACTGAGTTTTGCTCAAAGCGGTAATTCACCGCTGACAGGCACGGGTTCGGTTGCTTTCTCTTCGGGCCGGGATGGCTCCGTGGCTTCCGAGTTTTCAGCCTTCAACCGAACAATGACAGGGCGAAGCAGTTGTCCGCGAAAACTGTACCCGCAGGCGACCGTTTCCGAAATTTGAGTATTAGAATCGGCGGATTGACCTTCGATTAGCTGGTGCTTCTCGGGATCGAATGTCTCATTGGCTGCCGCGATAAATGCATTGAGACCCACACGACGCGCGGTGTCCAGACAGGCATTTTGAAAATTGGTAAGTTGCTCGATGAGGCGCGGTTGGCCCGAGCGGACCGCACCCTGGCGAAGCGCGAACACATGATCCAACATTCGGACCAGCACTTCGAGCCATTCAGTTTCGCCGCGTTTCAGTTTCTCCAGTTCCAGGCGCAGATGCCCTTTCTCGGTATCATTCGCTTTTAGCAAAAACTCGCTGAACGATTTGGCCTCGTGAGCGATCTGATCGGCCACTTGCTTTGCTGCCGCCGCCGTTTTGCTGGTCTCTTCATGCACCGCTTGCCAAAGAGAAGTGGACGAAGTGACCTGGGTTGCGACGTGTTCAATCTTCTGAATTTGTTGCGCCGCGGAGATGAGGTTCTCCGATTCAGCGATGTTCAACTTGGTCCTGAAAGGTCGCAGAAAGGTCCACGCACCGAGCGCAACGCACAAAATGATGGCATACACTTCCCAGAGGAGGAGGGGACGATGGCCATAATAGAACAAGGCGAAGGCCAGGCCAAAGAAAACCAGGTCCATCAGCAAAAACGGCCAAATGACGACTTTGGGGGTGGAACGTTCTGTCATGCGCGGGAGATTAGTTGGCGCAGGTTCCCGTTTGAAAGCACTTTTTGGATTTTCGAGGAGCAAAAACTCTAACAGCGTCCATTTCCACAAGATGACTTCGTTCGGGGAAACGGTTTTCTTTCAGTCTGCAAAGTATCCCTCCGGTAGAGATTAACACTTGATTTTCTTTTCGGAAATCTGTTTTGGAAATCGCTATAGGACTTAGCAAAGTAGCAACTCACTGAGAGATCAGGGCATAATCACTCGATTCGTAAGGACTGACTGTTTCACCGCCGCGCGCAAACCCCGATCGTTCAGAAAGTGGACACTGCCATCTGCAAACAGCAGGTTTCCACCCTTTCTTCTCCACGGTCGTGTATGGACACGGTGGCTATCTTTTTGCCACGTAATATTTATTCCGGATCCCCAACTAAACATTTTCCCAATCTCCAGAGCATAGCCCTCCAGGGTGACATCCCCAGCGAGAATACTCAATGGATCACCCGATTGAGCGTCGACGCCCAGAAAATAGCTAATATCTTCATCTTTGAGATCATCCCACCTCGCGACCGCAGTACGTTTCGGATTGAAAGGGCAATGAAGCACACTTACAGGAACGGCGTTTGAAATTGACCTGAAATGTGGGGAAAGATCCCCTATCAAAACATACTCCAGACTACCGCCTTCGTTAGTGGATACCTGCATCGGAAATCGTTTCGAGTGGTCATTAGCAAATTCCTGAAAAGCTATGCCGACATGCTTTAAATTTTTCATGCACCTGTGTGAGCGCCTATCGCCAACCTTTACGAGAGCTGGCAAAAGCAAAATCAAAAGCCCCAGAATAATAGCTGTCGTTACAAGCAATTCAGTTCGGCTAAATGCGGATGATCCATGCACTTTCATACTCTATTCGGGGAGGAAATCACGATGTGTATCTTCCCAGCAAGGAACATCCGCGATGTCGGCGCCCCAAATAGGGGGAGGACAGTTATGGGTGATGTGCATGCACCATTGGCGTAGATGGCTGACGCTTTCCAAATCAGAGACTCCTTACGTCGTCTCCTACTTTTTCAGCGGGCTCTTTGAGGTTGCAAGATCATACAGGGAACTTTTACTCATATCTAATCACGCCCCTGATTACAGCCAACCACTTTCCACGCTGGCTTTTTTCCAAAGATGAGAGGAGTCTCGGTCATGCCCGAGATCAAAGTGGAATGCGACTGTGGACAGCGTTTTAAGTTTGATGTGTCTCCAGTAAACGGACAAATGCCTTACGTGGTGAACTGCCCTGTTTGCGGAGCGGACGGGACAGCAAAAGCCAATGCGATCCTGGCTTCCATGCCTCAGGCTGCCTCAATTCTGGCTTCAGCAGCACCCATGCTCAATCGTCCTGTTCTCCGGGTATCCGCTGCCGATCAGGTAGCACCAGTGGCAACCGCACCGGTCGCACCGGCTTATGCTCCGGCCCAATCTTTTCCACCTCAGAAAGCGGCGCGGCAACCTAATTTCGCCCTGGGAGTTCTGGGGGCGGTCCTTGGGGGGCTGGTCGGAATGTTCGTCTGGTACTTTATCTTCAAAACAACCGGCAAAACCTTGGGCTTCCTGGCAATTGGTGTAGGCATTCTGACCGGCTACAGCGCTCGTTTGCTTGGACGTTATCACGGCACCAACATGGGATTGATCGCGGCTTTATGCGCTTTTCTCTGCATCATCGGTGCTCAATACATGCGGACCAAGGTGCAACTCATAACGTCTGATGACGAGATAACTGAGATGTATGATGAAGAAATGGTTGATGCCAAAGCATTGATTGCAGCTATCCCCAATGGCACCGACGACGAAATCCGCCTTTACCTGGTTAAAGAAGCTAAGGAATACGGAGGGAACCTGAAGAAGGAAGACATTGATGCCGAGGAAGTTGAGGATTTCAGAACAGAGGATCTGGTCCCGGCCCAGGATCTGGTTTCTGGCAAGAAGTCCAAGCAAATCTATGCGCAGGAGGTGCGCGAGAGTGATGCAGAACTTTATGACAGCCCCATCGGCAAAATCATCTTTTGGGTGATGGCGCTTGGCATCTTCAATATCGTCTCCATCTGTATTGGAGTAGGTTCTGCCTACAAATTGGGTGCAGGCGAGGAATAGGGTTCCGTGTAAGGAGATTTACGCATCCCCGCTCAAGTGTTTTTAAAGGGGACAGTTTTCACTCACTATTGACACACGTTTTTGGTGTGACTAAATGGTCCGCTGCCACGGGTGCCGAGGATTGAATATCCAGGAGCGATTTATCATTTGATGAATCGGGGAGATCGGCGGGATGTCTCCAACCGCCTCTATGAATGCGCAGCAGTCCAATGGCTCATACCAAACTTAACTCGGTTTAGTGTGAAACCGAACAAGCGGCAGTATCGGCCTTAAGGCACGGCGTTCTTCCGAGCTTGCGGAAACGAACCGGAAAGAAAGGTACCGAACCCGCGCAACAGATCCGTTTACGGAAAAATTTGTTACCGAACTCGCGGAAAAAGTTTTTTTACGGAAAGGAAAGTTAACAATCTCGCACGACGGGGAGCTGTTCCGGAAAGAAAAGTTACTGATCTCGCGCGACAAGTGGTTTTACGGAAAGATTTGTTACCGAACTCGCGCGACAAGTGGTTTTACGGAAAGATTTGTTACCGAACTCGCGGAAAAAATTGTTTTACGGAAATAAAGGTTAACAATCTCGCCGCGACGGGAGTTGTTCCGGAAAGGAAAGTTACCAATCTCACGGAAAAAGTCCTTTTACGGAAAGGAAAGTTAACGAGTTTTCTGTTTCGGGAGTTTTTCCGGGTGGAAAACTGCCAGTTTAGGTGAGTTGGGGGCTTTTCCTGATGAAATCAATGTTGGAATCAAATTTTACAGTCTTCTGCGGCCCGTTTTGAATGGGATCATCGGGAGATGGGTTCTTTCCCCAATCTCGTCGGTTGCGATTTTTTTAAAAAGGCTTCGCGAGTGGAAGATTCCTGAGCCCCCTTTTTTAAAAAGGGATCCGCGACGGTCGGTTTTGTCCTTTGCAAATTCGAGTTGGCCAATCACTTTATTGGTCAAGATAAGCTGCTTATGGAACCCGAGATCCCACAGAACGATCCCAGATTGCTCCGAGTCATAGTGTGGTGCAGCACGATTGCCGTGTCGGGTAGCATGGGGTTGCTGTTTGGCTTCGATAATAGCGGTGGGCAATTTCGGTACGAATTTACATCCGCCAGTATTGTTGCTTCCGTCGTTGGACTGGTTTTGATGCTGCTGTTTTGGAGGAAGTTTTTTTCCCTGCGACATGACCAGAAGAGAACCGGGCGATTCATCCTGATTTGTTCGATTCTTTTTGTCCTGGCCTTTATCGGTTGCATTTTTCTGCCGCAATTTCGTCCGGCAGGCGGCAATACAAGTGACCTGCTTCAAGGTTTGATCCTGGGGTTTGCAGCAGTTGGCGTTGTTTTTTTCTTTGCGCGAAAGACGATGCGCATGCTGGAAAAAGCCGATGCAGATGCAAATGCTTCCAGGAAAGATCTGTAGGATACTCTCAGCTCAAAATCGATCGGACCACTTGTCCTTCGTTGGTTGGACCGATCAAACGTTGATTCAGACCGAGGTATGGGAAACTGAACTGATGAGGATCAAGACCCATTTGATGCAAAATCGTGGCCTGCAAATCGCGCACAGTGACTTTGTCTCGCACGATGTGGTAACCAAAATCGTCGGTTGCACCGTAAACCATTCCTGGTTTCATGCCGCCGCCAGCCATCCAAATGGTGAAGCAATTGGGATGATGATCACGTCCGAGGAAGGTTGACCCGTTTCGCGCCTCGTTCATCGGCGTGCGGCCAAACTCACCGCCCCAGATCACCAACGTATCCTCGAGCATTCCGCGTTGCTTTAGATCTTTGATCAGAGCAGCACTCGCTTGATCCACTTCTTTGCATTTCATCGGGAGCCCCTTCAAAAGATCGTTGGAATCCCCGGTGCCATGCATGTCCCAACCCCAGTCGAAGAGCTGAACGAACCGCACTCCTTTTTCGACCAGTCGCCGCGCTTGCAAACAATTGTTGGCAAAGGAACCTTCACCCGGTTTGGCTCCATACATTTCGCGAATGTAGTCCGGCTCTTTGGAAATATCGAAAACGTCGGGAACAGTAATCTGCATCCGGTAAGCCAATTCATACTGCTCAATCCGCGTGAGTGTTTCCGGGTCGCGGTAAAGTTTCGCTTCTACTTCATTCAATTCCCGCAACTTGTCCAGGCTGCGACGGCGACTCTGCCGGTCCATACCCGGTGGATTTTCCGAATACAAGATGGGAGCGCCGGAAGTGCGGCATTGCACCCCTTGATACACGCTTGGTAAAAATCCGCTGCCCCAAAGGCTTTTTCCGCCGGTCGGATCAGTGCCGCCGCTCAATAAGACAACGAACCCCGGCAGATCCTGGTTCTCACTCCCGAGTCCATAAGTAACCCAGGAACCCATCGAAGCTGCGCCAGCGCGTTGTGTGCCGGTGAACAAAAAGAGTTCCGCAGGCGAATGATTAAACTGATCCGTCCACATGGATTTGATGATGCATGCGTCATCGGCGAGTTCCGCAATATTGGGAACGAGATTGCTGAACCAGGCGCCATTCTTGCCGTGCTGCTTGAATTGGTGCGGAGTGCCGAGCAACTTGGGAACGCCTTTCAGGAACGGAAACGTCTGCCCACGGAGAACTTCATCCGGACAGGGTTGCATGTTCATCTCAAGGAGTTTCGGTTTCCAATCGAACAGATCGAGCGATGGCGGAGCGCCCGACATGTGAAGATAGATAATCGATTTCGCACGGGCGCGAAGGGCAGGGGATTTGACCGCCAAAGGGGAGGGCGCCGTCGTTGCTGCCATGCTATCCCGCGCCAGTAATCCTCCCAACGCAACGCTGCCGATGCTCAACCCGGCGCGATGCAGAAATTGCCTGCGTGTTAAGGCGCGACCATGGGCAAAGCGAAAATTCGTCGGTTCCATAATCAACTCTTCATCAGGATGCCGTCCAGGTTAAGTAACACATTCGCGACGACAGTCCATGCGGCCGCTTCGGCGGCATTTAGGCCAGGAGGCAATGGGCCGAGCGGATCAGTCGCGAGTTTTTGAGCCGCTTCTTCATTGGAACCGTAGTGCGCCAACTCCGATTCATACAATTCGCGTAATGAGGCGATTTCCTGTTTGGAAGGCTGACGCGAGAGCACTGATCGCAGTCCGAATTCTATTTTCTCGACCACGGTCGTTCCGCCTTCAGTAGCGATGCGTCGTCCCAGTGCCTGGGCTGCTTCCACATAAATCGGATCGTTCAACGTTACATAGGCCTGCAACGGAGTGTTGGTGGGTAAACGTCGGAACGCGCAGGCTTCACGGCTCGGCGCATCGAATGTGGCCATGCTGGGATGCGGGACGGTTCGCCGCCAGATGGTGTATATGCCGCGACGATAACGGTCTTCACCGGTGCTGGTCGGGTAAGTGCGTTCGCTGTTGAAAGCTGCCTTCCAGAGGTTGTCAGGTTGCGGTGGATAAACGCTTGGTCCGCCAATTTTTGGACTCAACAACGCGCTCAGTGCGAGCGCCTGGTCGCGAACCATTTCTGCCTCCAGTCGATGGCGAGGCGAGCGGGCGAGCAGGTAATTGGCGGGATCTTTCTGCGACAGCTCCAGAGTCAAACGGGAACTTTGTTGATAGGTCGCACTCATCACAATGGTTTTGAGGAATTGTTTGGTGTTCCAGCCTTTGTCGCGAAGTTCCAATGCAAGCCAGTCGAGCAGTTCCGGGTGGCTCGGTTTGGTTCCCTGGGTTCCGAAATCTTCTTCCGTCTCGACAATGCCTCGTCCGAAAATCTGTGCCCAGAAGCGGTTCGCTGTCACGCGTGCGGTCAGTGGGTTCTCCGAACTCATCAACCATTGCGCAACGCCGAGGCGATTGGTTGGAGCGCCCGCCGGCCATGGATTGAATGCGGAAGGAAAGTCGGGCGACACCTTCTCACCGGGTTCGAGATAGTTGCCGCGATTGAACACATGCGTCAGTCGCATTTTGTCAGATGCAAAGTCCTGCATGATCGGCACCTCGACCGGCTTGACTGCGTCGCGTTGCTTTTTCAGGTCAGCGATGCGGTTCCGGATCTTCGTGGTGGTGGTTGCGTATTGTTGAAACCATTCTGCAATTTCTTTCTTTTGTATGGTCGAACGTTCGGTCGAGGAAATCTCCAGCAGCTTCCGGATATTCGTCGGAATCACCATGACAGGTGACGGCAGATCGGCCACCGAAAGCCTGAATCGTCCCAGAGTGTTGCTGCGTCCATACTCCTGCACGAGTTCGAAACGAAGCAGTGAATTGCTCGAAAGGGTGCCCGACGTTTCGAAGATTGCTACCCGCGATTTGCCCTGGTTCACACCAACGGCCCATCCGGATTTCTTTTCTGCTTTTTTGGCGGGTTTATCGATTGCTTTGGTGATGTCGAAACCTTTTTCGCTGAAGTCCGCAGTCGCATTGCGCAATGGCAGATTGGTTTCGGTATCACCGGTCTTTAAGAACACCTGCAAATCATTCAAAACAAAGTTACCGTCGGCGGCGCGGCCAGGGCCTTTTGCTGGCAAACTTTCGTCCGGCAACACTTCGAGGCGAATGGCGGTGATGTTCGTGAGCGCAGAACGAAACGTAAGTTTGTAGGTATCCTTGTCGGGAGATTTGGCGCCAGCCAGCAATGAATCGTCCCTCAATTTCGTAAAGGTTGTTCCGTTGGTGGCTTCCAGTTGAACCGGTTCCAATACGATCCATGCGCTTGAATTCGATTGGACCTTTTCCCACTCTGCCAATTCATCCATGAGTTCCCCGGACGGTGTGCCTAAAGTTTTTTCCGCAGAAGCAATGGCTTGATCCAGTGACTCGATTTTTTTGCGCTCTTCGGGCGTTGGCAATGGCAACGTCGGACGTTCATCAGGTTTGTCACTATCCTCGGTCTGATTGAAAAAGGCGTAGAACTGGTAATATTCGCGTTGGGTAATTGGATCGAATTTATGCGTGTGACATTGGGCACAACCCATCGTTAATCCCATCCACGCCTGCGCAGTGACCTCCGCGCGATCTTTCACTGCCGCGACTCGCCACTCTTCATCTTCGGTTCCCCCTTCGGTGTTCGTCATCGTATTGCGATGGAAGGCGGTTGCGACCCTTTGTTCGTCCGTAGCGTTCTCGATCAGATCGCCCGCGAGTTGTTCGGTGGTGAACTGATCGAAGGGCATGTTGCGATTGAAGGCATTGATCACCCAGTCGCGAAAAGGCCAGATGTTCAAGCGCAACGGATCGGAGCCGTACCCGGCCGAGTCGGCGTAGCGCGAGAGGTCCAGCCACATTCTGGCCCAACGTTCTCCATAGCGCGGAGAAGCCAGCAATCGATCCACAGCCTTCTCATACGCGTTGGGAGATTTATCTTTTAGGAACGCTTCAACTTCCGCAGGCGTTGGAGGCAAGCCGGTCAAATCAAGGGAAACACGGCGGAGCAGGGTGGAGCGTTCGGCTGGCGGGGAAGGTTTCAGTTTCGCCGCTTCGATCTTTGCCAGAACGAAATGGTCGATTTCATTTTGCGGCCATTTCTTGCCTTTTACTTTGGGAATCGCTGGAGCAACCGGCTTTTTGAAAGCCCAATGCTTATCGTAAGTCGCCCCTTGTTGAATCCACTTTTTTAACAATGCAATTTCTTCAGACTTGAGTGGATGACCTTCTTTCGGCGGCGGCATCACTTCATCGGGATCGGTGCTGGTGATGCGGTTGATTAACTCACTTTGTTTCAGGTCACCCGGTTTGATGGCAAAAGTCCCGCCTTTGCGTTCCTTGATGGCTTCCTCGCCAATGTCCAAACGCAACCTGGCTTTGCGAGATTCTTCATCCGGCCCATGACAATGAAAACATTTGGAGGAAATAATCGGGAGAATCTCGGCGCCGAAATCAACCGCATCTTTGCCAGGTGCGCTACGCCCGGTGAACGAAAGCAGCAGAGCCGTCACCACCAGCAAAAATTTTATGACCGAGCGGCTCATGATTGAATTGGAACAGGGAACAAACTACTTCTTCGCTGCCTTCTTACCAGCCGGCCGTATCTCGATATTCCGATAAAACACTTCGGCGAACTCTGCCTGAAGCGCGATTTTACCCTTTGTCAGCGGTTCCCATTTATCATCCACCAACCTCGCCATGGAAAACACCATATTGTTCGTTTGACCGTTAATGATATGAACAGCCGAGTCCCCGCGAATCTTTACCTCAACAGTATTCCAGCCTTCTTTTTCGGCGATGTGACTTTTCCTGATGCCGATCACGCTGTTTGTTTTCACAAAAGTGTTCATGACACCTCCGTCCTTTTCCGGAAGAAACACGTGCTGCTTTTTGGATGGATCAACGGTGGTTTGCACCTGGGTGCGTACCGCCCAAATATCGCCCGTGTCACCCTCCTGAATCTGGCATTCCACACTGGACGGCCAAACCTGCTCGTCAAAGCAATGGTAGAGCAACCCGGAATCCCTGATCTTATCAACGCGAGGCGCAAACTTTTTCGTTCCCCATTTATATTCAAAACGAAGGTCGTAGTCGGCGTATTCCTTTTCGGTGCAGACCACGGCAATCGGTTGCTTGGATCCTTGTTCCGCATCGGGATAGATGTGAATCATGCCATCGGTGACTCCGACGATCTTCGTGGGATCAGAATTTTTCGGCTGCCCCTTAACATGCACATACCACCCGGATAGGTCTTTGCCGTTGAAGATGCGTTGCCAACCATCCTTTTTGCTTTGGGCGTTTATTCCTAAAACACCGACAAAGAGAATCGCGATGATGTGAAGGCTATATTTCATGTATTTGGTCAGACTGTGTTTTCTTGTTAAAAGTAACGCAAGTTTTGTTCTGTTGAGCGTGTAATGCCTGAATTATGCAGGGCTGATGCTTCAGTAAAAGAAAACAAATTTCCGGAACTCCAAGGGGGGTGATTGAAAGCGGGTGAGACAGGGGTTGATGGAAGAGTCAGTATTCATAACGAAAGGAATGAATGGAAAGGTCTAACTAACCTCCCGAAGCCGAGTGTTGCCAGGGCAGAGGAAAGGCGGACGAGGTCGTGGAAGCTTCCACGCAATGTTTTCCAGGATGTTCCCGGCCACGTTTTTTGAAGGTTTCAAAACTTCTTTTTCGGTTCCAAAATTATGCGCGGAGATTTTTAAGCTCCATTTTTGGTTCCAAAATTATGTGCGGAAGTTTTTAAGCTCCATATTTGGTCCCAAAATTATGTGCGGAAGTTTTTAAGCTCCATTTTTGGCTCCAAAATTATGCGCGGAAGTTTTTAAGCTCCATATTTGGCTCCAAAATTATGTGCGGAAGTTTTTAAGCTCCATTTTTGGTTCCAAAATTATGTGCGGAAGTTTTTAAGCTCCATATTTGGCCCCAAAATTATGTCCTGAATGTTTTTAAGGAGCTTAAAAACATTCAGAACACGTCACAAGCCGCTTTAGATCAGATACTTGTCCGAGATTCCCCAAAATTGATGAGAAAATAGAAACCAATTTGGTCCGATTTCTAGAATTCGGTGGAAAATGGGACCAAGAAGCTCCAAATTCCAGAATTTCCCCCTCTATCCGATACGATTTTGACCCCTTTTTCTGGCATTCCGAAAAAGCTATTCGTCCGGGCGAGCAAGTATGGTCTGATCTGAGGGATTGCGGCGCGTTGGGCCTTGGCACAAGGAGCGAATCATCGACGGCAATCGCCGCATGCAATCTGTCTCCTCACCCGGTTGAAATCACACCCTGCCTGGGTTCATCCCTGATTTAATCTTTGCAAGGGCGCGGCACTGTCGTAGATATTCCGGTTCCGCCTCGGCGGAATAGAATGAAAGTGAAACCTCAAGTAGAAATCTACGATACGACCCTGCGCGACGGAAGTCAGGGTGAAGGCATCAACTTTTCGGTAGCGGACAAGCTTCGCATTGCCGAAAAACTCGACGCATTCGGTATTCACTACATTGAAGGCGGTTGGCCGGGCTCCAATCCCAAGGACATCGAATTCTTTCAACTCGCCAAGAAACGCAAATTTAAAAACGCGAAGCTCGCGGCATTCGGTTCCACCCGCCGCAAAGGCATTGCCGTCGAAGACGATGAACAGGTGCAACTGCTGATCGATGCCGAAACACCAGTGGTAACGATCTACGGCAAAACGTCCATGTTGCACGTGAAGGAAATCCTTCGCTGCACACCGGAAGAGAATCTCGCCATGATCGGCGACACCGTTCGCTATCTCAAAGATCACGGCAAGTTCGTCGTTTACGATGCCGAACACGGATTCGACGGTTACAAACTGAATCCCGAATACGCCATCGCCACCTGGCAGGCCGCTGAAAAAGCTGGCGCTGACATCATCGTCCTGTGCGACACGAACGGTGGTTCGTTGCCGAGCGAGATCAAAGAGATCACGGGTGTGGCTTGCGGCAAATTGAATGCGCGCGTCGGAATTCATACCCACGACGACATCGGACTCGGTGTCGCCAATGCGCTCGCCGGTTTGGAAGCAGGCGCAACCCATGTGCAAGGAACCGTGAACGGTTACGGTGAACGGACCGGCAACTGCAACATCACGAGCACCATCCCGAACATCGCTTACAAGATGAAGAAGCGCTGTTTGCCGGAAGGTTCGTTGCGCAAATTAAAAGAGCTTTCCCAGTTCGTGGATGAAATCGCGAACATCCGCCACAGTCCGCGCCAGCCGTGGGTTGGTTCAGCAGCCTTCTCGCACAAAGGCGGCACGCACGTGAACGCTGTTCAAAAACTGGTTTCCAGCTACGAACACATCGACCCCGAATCGGTCGGCAATCAGCGACGCATCCTGGTGAGCGATCTGTCTGGTCGCAGCAACATCGTGATGAAAGCGCAGGAGCTTGGTTTCAAAATCGCCAACGACACTCCTGAACTGAAACACATCTTAAACCGCATCAAGGAACTGGAACACGCCGGCTATGAATTCGAAGCTGCGGAAGGTTCTTTGGCGCTTCTGATCCGTCGTCGGTTGAAGAATGAACCGCCGCCATTTGTGGTGGAGGCTTATCACGTCTCCATGCGGCGCGATGCGGCAATTCAGAAAGGGACGGAAGGAAAGTCGGTTTGCGAAGCGACGGTAAAAGTCCGCGTTGGAAATCAATTCGCGCACACCGCCGCCGACGGTGATGGTCCGGTGAACGCCTTGGATTCTGCCTTACGCAATGCGTTGGTGAACTTTTTTCCACAGCTCAAACGCGTTCAACTAACGGATTACAAAGTCCGCATCCTGGACGGCGAAAAAATCGAACCCGTCAGCACTCCAGCGAAGCCCGGGCAGGATTCCGGCACCGCCTCGAAGATTCGAGTGCTGATCGAATCCAGCGACGGCAAAGAACAATGGGGCACCGTCGGCGTAAGCACCAACATCATCGAAGCCAGCTTGCAGGCTTTGGTGGATAGTTTGGAGTATGGGCTTCTGAAGAAGACGAAAAAGGCTTAGCACGAATTTCAGGTATGTGTTTGATAAATGCGTTCCAGAAATTGCCTGTCGTAATCGCTATAGAATTCAGAATCAGTTTTGTGCAGTGCGTCCGAATTTCCTGAACACCTGCCGGGACGCCTCCCGACCATCTATGTTGCCCCGTCGAATGCTGAGGTGGATGTTACGATTTCAGCGGTGAACAAGGGTGGGAAGGTGCTTCGAGTGATGTGGTTGCGATCCAAATGGGTGGGGGGCAATAGCCGAAAGGCCACACAAGGCGTTTCAATCAAAATCCGAGCAACTCATGAAGTAATGACAACGCGGGCAGCGCAGTTTGCATTTTTCGTTGTGTAACTCGTGGCTGCAGCGAGGACACCAGCGCCAATGTTCGCCGGGTGAGTCGTCGTTTTCGATCGGACAACTTTGATCTTGGGGCGAGTTGTTGTCAGCAATAGGCGTGGACATATTTTCTTTTAATCTGTCTCGCTTTGAAGGACAAGTCTGGCGTCCTGCTGAAAGCATGGCAGAGTTGCATGATGGCTTTTTGGAAAGGCAAATACGGTAAGCGGAATCTGCTCGCGCTGGTTCTGTTTCCGATGATCGCATTTATGTTGTTTCGCTGGTTTGAACACAGTCAGATTTATCATCCGTACTCCGCACATGAATCCTCCCCGGAAGCGATCGGACGGGAATTCAAGGAAGTGTACCTGGGGGATAAACCAAAACTGCACGCCTGGTTCTTCCCGGCGCAACAGGGTTCGGCCCGAACCAACCTGACGTTTCTCATCTGCCACGGGAACGGCGGGAATATCAGTCATCGGCTGGATCTTTGCGATTTGCTGCTGGAGACGGGCGCGAATGTTTTCATTTTTGATTATCGTGGTTACGGGCGGAGTTCGGGCAGGCCGAGCGAGGAGGGAACTTATGCCGACGCCCAGGCGGCTTATGGTTGGTTGAAGCAAAATGGGTTTGCGTCGGAGCAGATTATTGCATTGGGTGAATCCTTGGGCGGGGCCGTGGCTGCGGAACTGGCGGTGCGCGAGAAACTGGGTGGATTGATTCTGCAAAGCACGTTTACCTGTATTCCGGATATTGGCGCGGAATTGTTTTCCTGGTTGCCGGTGCGGCAGATTTGCAGCATTCATTATGACACTGGCCGAAAGTTGCCCGGATTGAAGCTGCCGGTAATGGTCATGCATAGTCGCAGTGACACGTTGATCGGCTTTCAACATGCGGAAAAAAATTTCGCAATCGCCAATGAACCAAAGTTATTCTGGGAACTGAAAGGTAATCACAACGACACCCTTGTAACTGATTCACAAATCTACTTTCGCGGAATCGAAGAATTCCTCACACTGCTCGAACAAAAATGAAAACAGCTCTGTCGCAACTCGGCCAAAACACCGCGCCTCCTTCCATCTCCTGGTTGATGCAACTCGCCTTGTCCCGTCCCAAAATGGTTTCCCTGGCAGCGGGTTTCACTGATAACGAATCTCTCCCGGTCAGTGAAGTGCGCGAAGTGTTGGCGGAAATTCTGGCGACGGATGCGACAGGCCAGGCCGCGTTGCAATACGGCACGACGCCGGGCGATCCCCAATTGCGCAAGCTGACTGCGGCTCATCTGCTGTCGCTCGATGCGGATGCAATCAAGAATTACAAAGTGCCGGCGAATGGAACGAAGGCTGTTGCGCCGAACAAGAAGTCGCCGTCGTATGCGCCGGAGAGTGTATTGATCACCAATGGCTCGCAGCAGTTGCTCTACATGATCACAGAAGCGTTGTTCGATCCGGGTGACATCGTGATCCTGGAAGATCCGACTTATTTTGTTTACCTCAACATTGCGCAGAGCAGGGGGTTGAAGTGTCGCGGGGTGAAGTTGCTGGAGGATGGAATTGATCTGCAGCATCTCGAAGACATCCTGGAAGATTTGAAGGTTAAAGGCGAATTGCCGCGCCTGAAGATGCTTTATCTCGTTACCTATTTTCAAAACCCGAGCAGTGTCACGACCAGTTACGAGAAGAAATGTGCCGCGCTCAAATTGCTGAAGAAATACGAGAAGCTCGCCGGGCATCCGATCTACCTGCTCGAAGATGCGGCGTATCGGGAATTGCGTTTCAGCGGTGCGGAGGTGCCAACTGCGTTGACTGCGCCGGTGAATGCTGAGCGCGTGATTTTTGCGGGTACTTACAGCAAGCCGTTTTCGACAGGGGTTCGCGTTGGGTTCGGTGTGTTGCCGGAACCACTGCTGACGGTTGTCACACGTATCAAGGGCAATCACGATTTTGGCAGTGCCAACATTTTGCAGCAGATACTGAAGCATTCGATGAGCAGTTGCCGTTACAAAGGGCATTTGCAAAATCTACGGCAGCGTTATCAACGAAAAGCGGAAGTGATGTTGAAAGCTTTGCAGAAACATTTTCCGAAAGAAGTGACATGGATCGAGCCGGAGGGTGGCCTGTATTTCTGGGTGAAGGCACCATCGTATATCGCCACCGGACCGAAATCGCGCCTGTTCAAAACCGCAATCGAGAACGACGTCCTCTATGTGCCGGGCGAGCTTTGTTATGCGGATGATTCCAGCCGCCGCAAATCCACCAACGAAATGCGACTGAGCTTCGGTGGTGCTTCGTTGAAGAATATTGAGCTTGGGATCGCGCGCCTCGGGAAAGTGCTTCATTCGCAATTGAAGAAATGACCTTCGCGATTGTCCAGAGTTCGCTGGATATCCCGGACGTGGAGAGCTTGAAGCGGGCGTTTCGCGCTGTTCCCACGTTGACGGATGTTGATGCGCATATTCTGGCGAATGACGCGTTTGGAATTTTGGTAAAACGTAAATCCGCCAAGCATGCGCAGGCACTGATCCAATCGTTGCGCAGCGAAGGGATCGAGGCAGAGATGGTAGCCGACAAGTTGCTGCCTGAGATGCCGGAAACGAAGTTCGTTCGGAAACTGGAATGCACGCCGGATGCCTTGATCCTGCACGATGCGCTGGGCCGACCTTTTCCGCTGCCGTGGGAGCATATCATGTTGATCGCGGCAGGGAATGTGAAGCTACAGAAGTTTAATCGAATCTCTACAGAGAGGAAGGTCATTCGATTTGACGCGCGCGGCAATCCGCACAGGGTGACGCAAACGGATTACTCATCCAAAGAAGAAAGTCGTTTTGAATTCCTGCTCGAAATTATTCTTACCCGGGCCATCCTTCGCTATAGCGTGACCGTGGATAAAACCATGCTGTTCCAATTCCTCGGCGATCAATTTAATCCGAAGCTGGATCAAAGCTTTGGGCAATTGATTTGTCAATTGACGCAGTTTGCTCCACATGCGGGTTTAAATCGAGGGGCCTACTATCTGCGGGAGAATGCAGAAAATGTTTTCTCTTACCCCAGCAAGAATGCGTTCCACGAAGAGATCATCTGGCTGCTGTGGAAGATGAAGCAAGCGGAGTGATTTGATCGGGTTACTTCGAAATTGCTTCGCTTTCTCCTTAAGACTATCTTTCCGAAATGACAACAATGCTCAGTGCGAAAGGACAGATTGTTATCCCAACGGAGTTACGGGAGAGGAAAGGTTTTAAGCCTGGTGATGAGTTTGAGATTGAAGAAATGGCCGATTCTCTGGTTATTCGGAAGAAGCAACGCAATCAAGGTTTGGTTGCGCACCTGCAGAGATTGAAGGGCACGGCGTTAAAACCTGGAACGATGAAAGGCACACTGAAGCCGGCGCGTTTCTGATGTTCTTAATTGATACTAACGTCTTCTCGGAATTGGCTAAACCAGAGCCAAATCACGGCGTTGTGAGGTGGTTGGCAGATCACGAGAATGGAATTTTCATCAGCAGCATCACCATCGCTGAAATTCAATCAGGCATCGCTCGACTGGTTCCCAGTCGCCGTCGAGAAACTCTTCAGAGCTTCTTAAACACGCTTCGCGAGAATTATTCTGGTTCGATTATTCCGTTCGCTGAGTCGGACGCAATCGCATGGGGATTTCTGGATGCACAGCTACATCAGAAGGGAAGAAAGATTCCTGCACGTGATAGTCTGCTTGCTGCAACGGCTCTGGCCCGCAACCTTGCCATTGTAACTCGGAACGAGAAGGACTTTGCTCCGACTGAGGTGAAAATTGTGAATCCTTGGAAAGCTCCTGACCGATAGGTGCGAGAAAGAAGCAGGTCGCTCTTTATAGCCTGCTTGAACCTCCTCCATAATTACCAGATTAGCCTTTGGAACATCTACTGATGCCGCTTCCGCTTTCCTCATCCCGGTGGCCAGCTCATCGGTCGTCCACCGAGAATGTGCAGGTGCAAATGTGGAACGGATTCTCCCGCGTCGGGGCCGTTATTGATCACGAGCCGGAAACCACCTGAAGCAAGACCGGCCTTTTCGGCAATCTCTGCCGCTTTCAACAGCATATGCCCGAGCACCTGGTGGTCTTCCGGTTTCGCATCGGCAATGCGCGGGATCACTTTTTTCGGAATGACCAGGATGTGAGTTGGAGCAGCAGGTTTGATGTCCCGGAGCGCGAGCACCTTGTCATCTTCGTAAATGATGTCGGCTGGGATTTCCCGGGCGATGATTTTTTCGAATAGAGTCATAGAAGCTTCGATTGAAAGTCCCACACTTCTGTCATTTCCCGCAATCAGGTGGAAACCTCACCAGACCACAAGCGAGCAGGAATTCTTCTTCGACTCGGCACTCATGCAGCCGCGGAGATATTCCACAATCTGATCGTTCAATATCTGGCAACGACCGCACCAACGTTGGGATCCGGTCAGCTGCTTGACGCAACCGCGCAATCCCTTGAAGCGCAGTATCTCGGCAGAACTGTTCAGTTCCTGGCGGAGATGGTCGCGAAGACTGGCAAAGAAAATAAGCTCGAAACCTTTGCCAGCGGATGCGGCCAATTCGCACAGGTCTGTTTCACAAACGCGACTGCCGGGTTTGGCGTTAGGTTCCGCCTCGGTTTCGCTGGATTTCACTGTCAGGCCGAAACCGCGAAGCACCTTTTCCAAGGCTTCGGAGAACTCGGCTACCGTGACAAAGTTTTTCCCCAGTTCATTTTTGAAGTAGTGCAGAACCGCGGCAGAAGCATTCCGCACTAAATCGGGTTCAAGGAATTCCACGGCTTCGCCAATTAACTCGATCGTGACGAGTTCGGCGGAGCAGGGGATATTCTCACCGTTTGATGTTTGGAAGATCAAATAATCGGGATTGAGCTGGATCATCGCGCCTCCTTTTTTCTAGTTTATCAACTTCCTGAACGAAATCGTCCGCTTCCTCGAAGCGCCGATAGACGCTCGCATAACGGACGTAGGCCACTTTGTCGAGGTCTCGCAGTCCTTCAATTACCCTCTCGCCAATTGCCATGGACGGAACCTCGCCTTCGTAACTGTCGCTGAGTTGCTGGGAAATATTATCGACCAGAGTTTCGATGGCCTGGGGACTGACGGGCCGCTTCTGGCAGGCTCGTTTGATGCCTGAGATTAGTTTCTCACGGGAAAATTCTTCGCGGCGCCCATCGTATTTCACGACCATTAAACCGGCGCGTTCAACCTCTTCGTAGGTGGTAAAGCGGTAGTTGCAACTGAGGCATTCGCGTCGGCGCCGAATGGTGGCGCCTTCTCGGGAGGCCCGTGAGTCGATCACCTTATCATCCTGATTTCCGCATTTAGGACATCGCATAACGATACCGCAACCTGTAGCTAATTAAGATTCCTACCATACTAAATGTAGTGGGGTCAAGGTGCTGTGAGTGATTTAGTGAAATTGTTATTCACATTCGTTGCCGTGCGGACCCCTTGGGATACTTGCTTTCGGACGATTGTTTCTGTTCCCACAAAAAAAGTCCCACTTCGCAGAAGCAAAGTGGGGCGATTCTTTTTTAGGATCAGCGACTACGAACATTTGCCAGGCACCAAATGAACGAGCGTTCCCGGTTGAAAGTGCCTACTTCTTATCAGGTCGGGTGCGAGCGGAGTTCAGGGTCGTCTGATCGAAAACCGTGCCATCTGCATCATACGCTTTGAATTCGATGCGTCCTTCAGGATGCAGCGTGACGCAATGCAGGTGTCGGCGGGCTTCCGATTTTGCCAGGTACCAGGCCTCTTCTGGTGTGGCTGGCGTGCGGGTGGTCACTCCCCAGGCGCCGTCACCAAGATACAAGAGGCCGTCTGCGTCGTTGCGTTTGTGATTGCGCAGAGGGTGAGTGCGTTTGTAGGTGTGATGATCATGCTCAAAAACAGCCGACACCCCGAACCGTTCGAACTGTGAAATCCAATTGGTGCGAATCTCGACCGACCGTTCGTGCTCGGACGGCAGCTTTCCTGGAGCCGCTTTCGTGGTGCCATAAGCGGGCCAATGATAGCCCGGGAAAACGAATTGCTGCCCTGTGCGCTTTGCGAGCGCCTCGGTCAGCCACTCGGTTTGCTTGCCGCTGATGGGCTGCGTGTGCGCAGAGTCCAAAGCGATCAGTGAGAGGTAACGTCCGAAATCGAGCGCGTAATAGGAACGATTCTCTGGCAATGCGAAGAAACCATAGAAGTAAGGCGCATCCTCAGGAATGCGTCCGTTGTAGTGACCCTTTACTTCATGATTGCCGATGCCGACGATGATCGGAATGAGCCGTCCATCTTTGCCGCGCATCAGTTTGGTCCATGATTGGAACCAGTCCAGGTAACGGGTCGCGTAAACGCCATTTTCATAAGCGATGTCGCCCAGGATAAAAACGAAGCTCGGATCGAGTTTCGCGGCCCGCGCGTTCATGGCATCCAAATACTCGCGGCTGTGCATCATGTCGCCGCCATTGACGAACGTCAGCGGTTTGGTCAATTCCGCGGGCATTGTTCGGAAGCGCTGAATCTGCTTTTTATCTTCGATAGCTTCGTCGCCAATGCTGAACTCATACATCGTGTCAGGCTTCAAACCGGTTAATTCCACCAAACGCACCTGGAGCACGGATGGGACTGCCTGGTGATGAGTGCCCGATTTGGATTTCCATTGTTCACTGTCCAGCGGCCGATACCATACGGTTTTGGTCCCTTCTTGATAAAGATTCACCCAGTTCACCGTGATGGTGGTGGTGGGGTCGCGTTGCCAGGTGAGGTAAAGCCCAACTCGGTCTATTTGAGCGTTGAGATTGCTGGTGGCAAGGAGGAGTCCAGCGATCAGGAGTAACAGTGTCTGTTTTATCATCATGATTACTTGGAAATGTGACAGGGCGACTGCAAAGTTTATTCGTTTTATCTCTGCTTTTTGTAACTATCAAACCACCATTGAGTGCTTAATTCCTGCTCAACGCATCCAGCGCAGGAAAACGGAAATCTTCGGATGGCGTGTGCTGCTCGCGCATTAGTTTATCCATCCTGGCGACGATCTTTTGGTTTTTCGCGGAGACATCGGTTGTTTCCGCCGGGTCATTTTTCAAATTATAAAGTTCGATGTGAAGATTCGGCGCGGCCTTATCGCGGCGATTCAGATTTTGGCGCACTGCTTTCCAGTCGCCCACGCGAACCGACTGCTGGCCTCCATAATTCGGCGCAGGAAACTCGCGATAAAGAAATGGACGTTCCGACTGTTTTTTTCCGAGGAGCACTGGCGCAAAACTGATTCCATCGATCTCCCGGGGTGCTTTGCTTTTCGCCCCGCTCAGGTTCAGCAACGTCGGCATCCAATCTTCGAAACCGGTCACGCGATCAGATTCAGTGCCAGCTTTGATCCTGCCTTTCCAGCGAACAATCGTTGGCACACGGATTCCGCCTTCGTAAACCGAACCTTTGTAGCCGCGCATGCCGGCATTTGAATTGAAGAAGCCACTATCCACGCCGCCGGAACCATCCACCGCCGGGCCATTGTCCGAGGTGAAAACAAAAATCGTCTCTTCATCCAATCCAAGTTCGTTGATCAATTCCATCATGCGGCCCACCTCGCGGTCCATCCGCGTAATCAAGGCTGCGTAAGCGGCGCGGGGTGTGTAATGAGGCAGATAACTTTTTCCGCCGGGGTAAGGAGTCTCCGCAAACATTCCGGCGTATTCCTGCAAAGAATCTTCCGGCACCTGCAGGGCGAGATGCGGAATGATGGTTGGGAAATAGAGGAAGAAAGGACGGTCTTTATGTTCACGAATGAAGCGCAAAGCTTGTTCGGCATAGAGATCGGGCGCGAACTCTTTGCCGATGAATTGTTTGTAAGATGCCGGATCGTTCGGGTCGGCGTTCTCCGGCAATTTTTGATGCGCCGAGAACTCATGGTTATTCAAACTCACGCGACGATCGTTGTCGTAGAGATAAGTGGGATACAAATTATGCGCCACACGCTGGCAGTTGTAGCCATAAAACCGGTCGAACCCTTGTTTGAGGGGGCTGCCGGAACTCTCGGGACTGCCCAGACCCCACTTGCCGAATGCGCCTGTGACATAGCCACTTTGCTTCATTAGTTCCGCCAGGGTGATCTCCTCGTCGGGAATTGGAAACTGGCCTTCCGGTTTGATCTCACGATTATCCCGAGAGGTGGCGTGGCCTGGATGTTTGCCGGTCATCAACACGCAACGCGCCGGCGCACAGACCGGACTGCCGGAGTAATGTTGGGTAAACTTCATTCCTTCCCTGGCCATGCGATCGATGTTAGGCGTCTTGATCTTCGTTTGCCCAAAAGCGCCGACATCCCCGTAGCCGAGGTCATCAGTTAAGATGAAAATGATGTTTGGGTTGCGCGTCTGCTTCGCGAACGCTTCAGGACTGATGCAGAGCAGGGCGACAAGAATGATAGCGAGCAATCTGGCGAAATAACGCAACGACATGTGCCGATGTTATGACACACGTTTGGCACTGCCAACTGTGAATGCAGAGCGTAACCAATCGGCAGCCACCTTCCGTCTCTATCACCGTGATCAGCCGACTTATTCTCCTGCTTGTGTCCTGTGTCCTTGGTATCTCAAACGCAAATGCCGCCAAAGAAGCGACTCCTGCCCGGAAGCCAAATGTCCTCTTCATCGCAGTGGATGATTTAAACCATTGGGTCGGCTATACCGGGCGCAATCCTCAAACCAAAACGCCAAACATAGATCGCCTTTCCCGGATGGGTGTCTCCTTCATGCGCGCGGATTGTGCATCGCCATCCTGTAATCCTTCCCGCGCTGCTTTGATGAGCGGCATGCGCCCGAGCACCACTGGCATTTATCAAAATGGAGAAAATTGGAAGCAAAAGATACCCGAGGGTCATGGCCTCTCGTCCACATTTCAGAAGGCCGGTTATTTTGCCGCCGGGGCAGGCAAGATTTATCACGGCAACTCCTACTATCCCAGTGAGTGGGATGATTATTTCGTAAAAAAGGGGGCCGATGCCGGGGATCATGGCCCCAAACGGGTGAAGAAGATGGACGGCTTCCATGACCCGATGAACCACGACTTGAAGGACAACGATCTGGCCGACTGGTACACCACCGATTACTGCATCGAACAATTGCAGCAAAAACATGATAAACCATTATTCCTTGCTTGCGGATTGCAGAAGCCGCATTTGCCCTGGGTTGTGCCGCGCAAGTATTACGACCTTTTTCCGCTGGATGAGATTCAACTCCCGCCTTACCAGGAAGATGACTTGCAAGACATTCCGGAAGCGGGCATTCGCATGGCCAAAGAGGAAGGTGATCATAAGAAAATTCTAAAATCCGGCCGCTGGAAAGCAGCCATCCAATCTTATCTCGCCACCATTGCCTACACCGACATGAATATCGGGCGTCTTCTCGACGCTCTCGAAAAAAGTCCGCATCGCGACAATACCATCATCGTTCTATGGGGTGATCACGGTTGGCATCTGGGAGAGAAGGACCATTGGCGCAAGTTTGCGCTTTGGGAAGAAGCGGTCCGTACACCATTCATTGTTGTCGCACCTGGTGTGACCAAACCGGGAACCATCAGCCAACGACCGGTTGATTTGATGAGTATCTATCCCACTCTCTGTGAACTCACCGGCATTCCTCTGCCGAAACATGTCGAAGGACTCAGCATTAAGCCGTTGCTGATCAATCCAAAAGCCAGGTGGAAAACGCCCGCCCTATGCACTTTTGGCTACAACAATCACACTGTTCGCACCGAGCAATGGCGTTACATCCGTTACGCGGACGGTAGCGAAGAACTTTACGATCATACCAAAGATCCCTACGAATGGACGAACCTTGCTAACGACAAAAAGACTCAATCCGTCCGCGCAGACCTCGCCAGGTGGTTTCCGAAAACGAATGTGCCTGAGGGGAAGAAGTAGGACTTGCCTCTAAACCGAATTGGCTGATTCGATGTTCCGGAACGATTTTTCCGGGAAAACGCCTCGCGACAGGCTGACGTGAGGCGATTTACGGCGTACATCGGGCTACGTCAGGCTGACGTGAGGCGATTTACGGCGTACATCGGTCCACGTCAGGCTGACGTGAGACGATTTACGGCGATTTTGGTTCTGGAAACGGCAGTGATTGCCCGCGAAACACGTAAAAACAAAGTTTTTAAACTGTTTTTGGTCTCTTTCGCAGTTTTTTCGCGTGGTTCGCGGGCAAAACTGTTCCTAATTGCAGCCGACGAAAAGCGGCACGGGGACTGCCGCACTCCAAGACGCTGGCGCGAAATTGATGCCGACAGGATACCGGCAGAACGTACGCGGGGGGGCAGGCAACCGGCGTTCCTTCCGCGATCCCGGCGGAGGGAGCGAAGACTGCGAGTCGCCTCGGGGGGCTTCTTACTTCTGCCCGCTCGCCAGGATGGTTTGGAAATGGGGTGGTTGATCTTCGCGGGCGACGATGCTGATTTCGATTTTCTTGAAACCAGCTTCTTCAAGCCAACGATGCAAATCGCTTTCGGCGAAGCCGAGCCAGCGATCGCCGTAGAGTTCGTGGGCTTCCTCGAAGTTGTGTTTTAACAGATCCAAAATCATTAGCTGGCCGCCGGATCGGAGAATTTTGTGCGCGCTCTTGATGGTGATCTGCGGGGACTCAGCGTGATGCAACGCCTGGCTGAGCACTGCGAGGTCAATGGTGCCGGGATCGATCGGTGGGTTTTCCAAATCGCCAAGGCGGAACTCCAGGTTCTTAAGATTGTTCTTCTTAGCTTTCGATTCGCCGAAGGTCACCATCTTCTCCGAGTTATCCACGGCGATGACCTTTTTGGCACGTCTCGCCAGGAGTTCACTTAACAAACCTTCGCCCGAGCCGAGGTCGGCAATGGTGATGGGAGGAATGATGCGCAGGAGCAAGTGGCCAAATGCCTGCCAACTTCTGCCGGGCCCGTAACTGCGATCGAACCGTCCAGCCACCTGGTTGAAGTAAACCTGGTCCTGTTGTTTACGTCGGTCGAGGATGCGTTTCAGGTTGATCTGATCGGCGTCGTAATCGGGGAGTTCCTTGCCGCCGCGAATGGCGAGTTGAATGAATTCGTTTGCATCGGAATCGGCGCTTTCATTCAGCGCGTAGAATGTCCGTTTCCCCTCGCGCCGCGCCTGGACGAGGCCGGAATCCTGGAGCAGACCGAGATGGGTGGAGATACGGGATTGGCCGAGCCGGGTGACCTCCTGCAACTCATTGACCGCGATCTCATCGCGTTCCAACAGGGCGAGAATCCGCAATCGGGTCGGATCAGAGAGGGCGCGTAATGATTTAAGGGTAGAAGACATGTTCCGGTTTTTACCTATGGCGTTTTAATCAAGAATTCACAAAATCCCGTTTGACGTTGGATAGGAGGGATATATCATCCCATCTTGATACGTCAATACGTGGTTTGATAAACACTCAGCGAAATTACTAAATGAGCAAGAATTACATCTTTTCTTCTGAATCCGTCGGTGAAGGCCATCCGGACAAAGTTTGCGATACAATTTCTGATGCGATCCTGGACGCCTGCCTGGCGCAGGACAAAACCAGCCGCGTGGCTTGCGAGACATTCGTGAAGAGCAATGTCGTGGTGGTCGGCGGTGAAATCACCACCCGATCGAAGTTCCATGTGAACGACATCATTCGTGCTGCAATCCGCGAAATTGGTTACGTCAATTCAGACGACGTTTTCCACGCTGACCACGTTTTCATCACCAACTTGCTCACCCGCCAGAGTCCGGACATTTCCCAGGGTGTTGACGCCAAGGAAGCCGATGGCAAAGACACAGCAGAGCAGGGTGCCGGTGATCAAGGTTTGATGTTCGGCTATGCCTGCACAGAAACCCCTGAGTTGATGCCGGCGCCGGTCATGTTCGCGCATCGTTTGGGGCGTGAACTCACCCGCATTCGCAAGAGCGGCAAAGTGAAATGGCTTCGTCCCGATGCGAAGAGCCAGGTTTCTGTGCAATACGAAAACGGCAAACCAGTTCGCATTACCAACGTCGTCATCTCCACACAGCACACGGATAATGTGAAGCACAAGGAGATTAAAGATTTCTGCATTAAAGAAATTGTCCAAAAAGTTCTCCCGGCCGAGATGCTTGATAAGAAGACACAATTTCTCATCAACCCGACCGGCCGTTTCGTGATTGGTGGCCCTCAAGGTGACAGCGGTTTGACGGGTCGTAAAATCATCGTTGATACCTACGGCGGCATGGGCCGTCATGGCGGTGGCGCATTCTCCGGAAAAGATCCGAGCAAAGTGGATCGCAGCGCCGCTTACATGGGCCGTTACGTTGCCAAGAATATCATTGCGGCAGGGCTCGCGACTAAGGCGGAAATCCAATTCGCCTATGCCATTGGCTACCCGGAACCGGTATCCGTTTGTGTGGATACGTTCGGCACGGGCATCGTTAGCGATGAGAAGATCGAACAAGCGGTTCGCGAAGTGTTCAGCTTTAAACCGGCTGCGATCGTGAAACAATTGAACCTTCTCCGCCCGATCTATTCCAAGACGACCAACTACGGCCACTTCGGCAAGAACGATCCGGATATCACCTGGGAGAAGACGGATAAGGCTGCGGCTCTCAAGAGGGCAGCGAAGTAATTTCAAAAGTATTCAGTTTTCAGTGTTCAGTTTTCAGAACTGGGCACTGGAGCTGGATACATTTCTTAACGCGCAACTCGCGCAAACTGAATACTGAACACTGGAAACTGAATACTAAAAGAACATGGCAAAAATAAAACTTACTGCCCCTCGCTCCAAGCCGACCAAAAGCTCGCTCGCACTGCCGAAGAGCGGCAACGGCAAAGCCAACCGTCTTGCAATCGCTGGCAATGGCAAAGCAAAAGAAGATTTCAAAGTGCGCGATCTCAGCCTCGCTGAGTGGGGACGCAAAACCATCCAGGTGTCCGAGCACGAAATGCCGGGTCTGATGGCCATTCGCAAAAAGTATGCGAAGAGCAAGCCGCTCCAGGGGGTGCGTATCACCGGTTCGTTGCACATGACAATCGAAACCGCGGTGCTCATCGAGACGCTCGTTGCTCTCGGCGCTTCCGTTCGCTGGGCGAGTTGCAACATTTTCTCCACGCAGGATCAGGCTGCAGCCGCGATTGCGGTGACTGGTGTTCCGGTGTTTGCCTGGAAAGGTGAGACACTCGAAGAATATTGGGATTGCACGCTGGACGCATTGACCCACCCGGGCAACAAAGGTCCGGAACTCGTCGTCGATGACGGTGGGGATGTGACTTTATTGATCCACAAAGGTTACGAACTGGAAAACGGTGACAAATGGGTCAATACCCCGAGCGGTTCGCATGAAGAACAGGTCATCAAGAATTTGCTCAAGCGCGTGCTCAAGGAACGTCCCGGTTTCTGGCATGAAGTGGTGAAGGATTGGCGGGGTGTTTCGGAAGAAACCACCACCGGTGTGCATCGTCTCTACCAGATGCTCGAACAAGGTAAACTCCTTGTGCCTGCCATTAACGTAAACGATTCCGTCACCAAATCGAAATTCGACAATCTCTACGGCTGCCGCGAATCGCTCGCGGACGGCATCAAGCGCGCGACGGACGTCATGATTGCGGGCAAAGTGGCTTGCGTCTGTGGTTACGGCGATGTCGGCAAAGGTTGTGCGCAATCCCTGCGCGGATTCGGCGCTCGGGTCATTGTCACCGAAGTCGATCCGATCAATGCCTTGCAGGCGGCGATGGAAGGTTTCCAGGTAAATACCCTCGAAAGCACGCTCGGCACCGCTGACCTTTATGTCACGACGACCGGTAATTGCGACATCATCACCTTCGAGCACATGCAGAAGATGAAGGATCAAGCCATTGTCTGTAACATCGGCCATTTCGATAACGAAATTCAGATGGATCGTTTGAACACCGCGAAGGGTGTGACGAAGATCAACATCAAGCCGCAATACGACAAATACACCTTCCCGAAGGGCAAATGTATTTTCGTTCTCGCCGAAGGTCGTTTGGTGAATCTCGGTTGCGCCACCGGTCACCCGAGCTTCGTGATGTCGAACTCATTCGCGAACCAGGTTCTCGCCCAGATTGATCTCTGGAAAAACAAGGACACTTACAAAGTCGCGGTTTATCGTTTGCCGAAGAAACTCGACGAAGAAGTCGCCCGTTTGCACCTCGAAAAAATCGGCGTGAAACTGACGAAGCTCAGCAAGAAACAAGCTGACTATCTCGGCATCTCGGTGGACGGCCCGTATAAGCCGGATCACTATCGCTACTAAGGCAGGGATACTTTTAGAATCTCACAAAGGCGAACGGATTTTTCCGTTCGCCTTTTTTTATTCGGTCGGTGAATCGAAGGTCTGTAACGTTTCTCGACCGCTGTTGTCTTCCGGTTAAATGAACGAGACCAATCCAATTGATGCTGTCCAACAGGATGCCGAAGCGGTTACCGCGATTCGGAGTGGTGACGCGGAACGGTATCGCGAACTCGTGGAACGCTATGAACGGCGTGTTTTTGCGATCGCGTGGAGTCGGTTGGGGGATGCGGCCCTTGCGGAGGAAGCAGCCCAGGATGCGTTTGTTCGTGGTTATCAGCAGCTGCGTTTGCTGAGCGACGGCGCAAAGTTCGCGGGTTGGATCAGTTCAATCACTCGCAATATCGCCATCAACCTCGGGCTGCGCCATCGCCGTGAACTGAAGAAGCGCGAACGCTGGGCGCTGGAACAGGTGACGTCGGAGAGTGGCGAGTCCGAAGATGAAAATTTCACGCCAGAAACGTTGCGCCGGACTTTGGAAGATATTTCCGCCGCACATCGCGAATGCCTCGTCCTGTTTTATCTCGAAGGCAAAAGCGGGAGTGAAGCTGCCACTGCACTGGGGGTATCGGAAGCAGCCTTTCGAGTGCGGTTGCATCGGGCGCGAGTAGCGATTCGCGAACAGTTGGATAAGAAGTTGGAAAACTCTCTGCAGAATCTGCGTCCGACCAAGCCAATCGTGCCTGCGGTGATGGCGGCGATCTTTCTCACCTCATCCGCGAAAGCTGCGACTGGAGGTGCTTTAGCAGGCGGCGCAGGAGCTTTAGGCGGCGGTAAAGGTTTTTTGTTTTCCTGGTTTTCTTTGGTGCCCCTGATCGGCGCGTTGCCCGGTGTTTTGTTTGCCTGGTTTGTGGGAGGAATGGAACGGCGGAACTTCCGCGATCAAGAAGGTTTTCGTCCGGCATTTCAGCGGCGCTACCTGCGAAGTTTTATGTGGGGCTTTCCGCTCGCGATGGTGGTTGGTATCTTTGCTTATTCTTTGGTTAGCTCCACAGACTTGGGTTTTTCCAACAAGATAGGAAAAACAGTGGTGGCCGTATTTCTCCTGTATCTCACCTTGTTTGCAGCACGGTCGCTCTACATTGCGAGGAATGCGTTCCAGGTGGGCATGGTTGTCTATACTGTCATTCTAGTGGTCGGCAATACTGCGGTCATAGTCGGTTGGCTTCCCAAACAGTTTTTTGCGCTCCCGATCATTCTTGGCAGCATTCTTTTGATACTTCTACTCAAGAAGCGGCCACTGCGAATGGATTACAATCTCTTCCTCCGCGCTGCCCAGGGTTTGCTTGATTCGCCGTCGCCGGTTTCGCCGATTAAAGGTGATGTGTTAAGCCGTGGTGAGATCCTGATGTTCGCTCGTTTCCTTGGGGCTCGCTGGCTCGTATCCAATTTCCGATGGGAGAATAATGGGTTGGCGCTTCAGTTGCCGTCGGTGGAGACTCATTTTGTCAAAAACCTCTCCATGCTTTTTATGCCGTTGTTTCGAAAGAATGGCTCATGGGTTCTACTTGCAGCGGATGGCACGGTTCGGGCGAATGCCGGTTCAAATGATTTCAAACGCTTGGAAATGTTAACCGGTAGATCGTTGTTTGAACTGGATAGCTTTGTGGCGAACTCCGTAGAGCATGCCTGGCGGGAATTTCGTCTTGGAAACATTGAAGCAGCCGAGAAGGCGATTGGCCAATTGCCTGACTCGGAGGTGTTCGTGGTCGCGCCAGAGCGCGCGAAATCCACTCTCTGGTGGCGAATGCTGCTCGGTACGTCAGTGGCTCTGATGCTGTTTTCCTCGTTCGGCCCATATTTGTTTCCTGCATGGTTTTCGAAACAAAAGCCGGTTTCGATTTCAGAAACAGAGGTGCGCCGGTTCCTCGGGGAAATTCAAGCTGATACGAACCGGAATGTAAGGGTAAAAAATGACATTCTGACTGCACTCACCTTTTGTCGCGTTCTTCCACCAACCAATCTTTTTGCTCCAAACGCTTTACAGACGATGCAGAAGGAGGTTTTTCGGGTGTCTGGTGTCGAGAGCCAGGAAGAAGTGAAACCTTCCAATCTATTTGAAAGTTTTCTTCTTACCGAAGCTTTGATGGGCGATTGGCTGGATTGGAATGCGATTGAGCTGCAACCCGCCGACTTTAGAAATTATTTTCAAACTGATCGGGGCAGGAAAGGTGAGGATAATTGGCAGTTTTTACTCACTCGTTGCAAATCCTGGTCTTGGGTGATTGAAGGGGAAGGCGACGTAAGGCGGATAAGAGGCTCCGGTCTGGCGCAATTGCAACTTCTACAAGAGGTGGACTGCCTCGATCTCATAGACCGAGACAAACTCATCCAACAGATCGCTTCTGTGCAGATCCTGTCCGGCGAGGTTCCAGTTGGACAGCCCTCGATTCATTATTGGAAGAATGTCCGAGGGCTTTTTCACACACCCAGTTGGCCGACATTGGAAGAGACTTACTTTTCAATCGCCGCTTTGGAAATTCTTGGTGGGCTCGATAAGATCGATCGCGAAGCCTGCGTCAAAGGCATTTTGCGTCTGCATCGCAGGAAAGGCTTCTTCATCTCTCCGCAGCCGGGTGGCTACAACGAATACAAGATCGACGGAAGCGCGCGTGATTCATTCTGTGCGTTCGAGTCACTCCGGATTCTCGGTGCGTTGAACCGCGTGAAGGACTTGGATCAATGGCAATTCCGATCCAGACGACAGAAAGACGGGTCTTTAACCTGGAACAACATCGAAGCCTGGGTGTTGCAGCAGCGCTTGAACAAAACATTGCGCGAAATGCAAAATAACCCGCAATCGCCCGTCCAGTCCCTCTCACGGGAATGAGATTGGATCATACCCGTTACCCCGGATTGCAGCCACCTTCTACGTGATCATTTGATAGACTTGGAACCGTTCAGGCAAGGTGGTGAGTTTCTCGATTTGCCGTTCCCACCGGACCAGTTTTGCGGCGACTGTTTTGGAGCCTTTGACTTTCCGACCCGCGCTAACGAGCGCTTTGAGTTGGTCTTGTTTGAACGCGGCCCTTTGAATCGCATAATTAATTGGATTCACATCGGTAACCGATTGGAATTTATGCTGTTGAATTTCAACCCTCAAGTGTTCGAACTCTTTGCGTGTCATATTTTAAGTTTCCCATGTTCTGTGGAAGAGGCAGGATGATGTCGGATGCGTGATTCTCAAAGGTGAGTCTGATCTGGACGCCAGATAGTTGCCTGGCCTGACAGAAGTTCAGCGCGTTCAACGTATTCGGAAAACTACGCGCCAACAATTCATCCCGTGTCCAACTATCATTCTCCTGCAGATAGAGCAAATTACCTTTTTTTTGTAGTACAACTTTCATTCCCGGTCCCTTGATTTGCTGATGAGCATTACCCTTATCTGGAATCGGCGGTGTAGTGCAAGCTGTTAGACTGGAAACTTATCCCCAAAACCCTCCGAAAGTTGTGAATAACTTTTTTCAGGGATCTGGGATGTCGTGGAAAACTCCTCATACATACATTTAGTCGTCGCATCGAATTGGCATTCGATAATGATGGCCTCCCGACTCAATCACGATCGCGTTATTGGAAAGATTGTTGCGATAACAAAAGCTGATTGCATCCCAGGTGGTTTTAAAATCGGACGCCTCTTCACGATTGCATGTGCGCTGCCCGTTTTCTCTCAGGAACAACCCAGTTTCCTCATTTTTGATCAATACTTTCATCTCGTTTCCCTTTGCAATATTAGTGAAAACCATCCTCCAGAGTTTCGATTTAACAACGGAGATGAATTCCGATTCGTGTGCAGTCGTTTTTCTCATTGCATCATCAGAGAGAGGGAGGGGAGGCACTGGGCGAAAGTCCGAAGCGAATAGAAACTTTCGTGAAGCACGTTAATCCCGAAGCTAAAGTGCTTTGGGCATTTCTTCAGGGTGCTGCCTGCGTCTCCCTGGCAGAAAGAAACCTGCGAGCGGTCGCAATAGTTCTCTCATCGCTTGCTACTTGAAAACCTGTCAGCAAGTGCCAGCAGCACATTGGTGCGGCAGTTCATTAGGTTGTTCGCAGCCATTCTCAATCTCACCTGTTAAGCCGAAACGTTGACTTTAAGATTCACGGCATCTATTGCTACTGCTCGATTTTTGATTAGGTTCGATTCTATGCCGAAAGTGACTGTATTGCCTGCTGATGTGTCCGCGGAAGTGCCCGCGGGGGAATTGCTGCTTGAAGCCGGCGAAAAAGCCGGTGTGGAAATGGAAGCAGGATGTTTCAATTGTTCCTGTGGCACCTGTGCTGTTGAAGTGGTCCGCGGGATGGAAAACCTCGATGAACCCACCCCGGAAGAACTGGATGTCCTCGATGCCTGGAACAAAGATCCGGAGAAGTATCGTCTGGCATGTTGTGTGAAAGTTTTGCGAAACGAAGTCGTCATCAAGGCCGGGCATTAAGAAGTGTATTGAACCATGCCAGTCTCAATCAGAGATCACGCATCACGCTTTAACTTTTACATTTCCCCCAAAGAGAAGATTTGCGCCACCCATTGAAAACCGCGATAACTAGCCCCGATGTCAGTTGTGAGTGAAGCAGTGCCAATCAACAATATCTCGCGCGAAGATTACCTGAGCGCGTTTCGCTGGATGCTTCTGGCGCGTTTGTTGGACGAGAAGATGGCCAACCTTTATCGCGCTGGAAAAATTTTCGGCGGCGTATATCTCGGCCGTGGCCAGGAAGCCGTGAGCGTTGCGGTTGGCATGGCGCTACGCAAGGGCGATGTGTTTGCGCCTTTGATCCGCGATGGCGCTGGCCGCCTCGCTTTCGGTGAACCAATTCTTGATGCCATCCGTACCTGCATGGGTTCGCCACTCGGTCCGATGCGCGGGCGCGACGGCAATGTTCATCGCGGTCATCCCAGGGAAGGCCTTCTTCCGATGCTTTCGCATCTCGGTTCCATGATTTCAGTGGTTAACGGAATTTTAATGGCGCGACGTTACAAAGGGAACGACGGAACCGTCGGCGCAACCTGTCTCGGCGAAGGCGGAACTTCCACCGGCGCATTTCATGAAGCCATGAACCAGGCTGCCGTTGAAAAACTTCCGCTGGTCATGCTGGTGGTGGACAATCAGTACGCCTATTCGACTCCCACATCACGCCAGTTTGCCTGTGCCAGCCTGGTGGATCGCGCAATCGGTTATGGCATTGAAGGTCACAGCCTGGATGGAACGAAACTGGACGCTTGTTTGGGCACGTTGCAAAGGGCGGTCGATAATGCTCGCTCCGGCAAAGGACCGCAATTGATCGTCGCAAAACTGCTGCGCCTTTGCGGTCATGGCGAGCACGACGACGCCAGCTACATTGACCCGAAGTTGAAAGAATCTCCCCTCGGTTGCGATTGCATGAAGCTGGCTGAAACAAATATTTTGCAACAACAGTGGGCCGACGAAACAGCGATCGCGAGTTGGCGCACAGAAGCGGTGCAGAAAATTGAAGAAGCCGTTTCCATCGTGCAGCGCGAAGCCGCTCCTGATGGCTACAAAGAAAATTGGCAGGCCCTCGCTTCCAAACATCTGGGCGAAGTTTATCCGGAAGCGTAATCGTAATCGATGAACAGCATTACCTACCTCGAAGCCATTCGCGAAGCCCAGGCCAAGGCATTGAAGGACGATCCCCGCGTTTATATTTACGGACAGGATGTCGGGGCATTCGGCGGTGCATTTAAGGCGACCAAGAACCTCGCCAACGAATTTCCTGGACGCGTCATTGATGCGCCCATCAGCGAAGATGCCATCATTGGTTCTGCGATCGGCGCCGCCATTGAAGGAATGCGTCCAATCATCGAAATGCAGTTCGCCGATTTCTCAACCGTCGGTTTCAACCAGATCGTCAACCACGCTGCCGCTTACTTTTGGCGCACGAATGTTCCGCTTCCTATCGTGGTTCGACTTCCCTCGGGTGGCACCACCGGGAGTGGACCGTTCCACAGTCAAAGTATGGAAGCGATCTACGCGCATTATCCGGGCCTGATCGTAATGACGCCTGCTACGGTGGAAGATGCCTATAGTATGTTGATTGAGGCGGTCGCGATCGATGACCCTGTCATTTTCTGCGAGCACAAATATCTTTATTACCATCTCAAGGCCGACAAATTGCCGAGTGAAGCATTGCCCACTGGCAAGGCGCGCATCGCCCGTCCAGGTCGTGATTTAACGATCGTGACCTACAGCGCGATGGTGCATGAAGCATTGGCCGTTGCCGAAGAATTGAAGACGGAAGGATACGAGATCGAAGTGGTGGATCTCCGTTCCATCAAGCCTATTGATACCGATACCGTCATTGCCTCGGTCGCGCGCACTGGACGTTTGCTCTGCGTTGGCGAAGCCTGGCCCTGGGGCGGAGTCACCGCCGAAGTGATCGCGCGGGTTGCCACGGAAGCATTCGACCTGCTCGATGCCCCCCCGCAACGTCTTAACGCTAAAGACACGCCCATTCCGTATCATCCGAATTTGTGGAGCGTCCATCGTCCGACCTCCCGCAGTATCTCGGATGCCGCCCGAAAACTTTTGCAAACGTGAAGAACATAAACACAACGGAGTATTGGAGTAGTGGAGTAATGGAGTTTTGTTCCATTACTCCAACACTCCAGCACTCCAGTTTCCCATTCTGATCATGCCTCAACTTCCCATCATCATGCCGCAACTGGGCGAGTCCATCGCCGAGGCCAACATCGTTAACTTCCTGGTTAAAGCGGGCGACACCGTTGCTGCCGATCAGGACATCATCGAGGTGGAGACCAACAAGGCGACCATGAACGTCAGTTCGCCGGGCAGTGGTCGTGTTGAAAAGTTGATTGCCAAACAAAATGAAAGTTATGCCGTTGGCGCGATCCTCGGTTACCTCGAGGTCACCGAGGAAGAAGCGCAACGACTCGGCATCAATGGTTCGCCAACGCCAATCGAAGCAGAAAAGATCAGTGGTAACGGCGAGAAAACTGCAGTCACAGAAATTCGCCAGCCAGAAGTCGAACCAACCGTGCGCGGTCTGCCTGTTCCAGCCAGTGCGAGGGGTGCAACTTATCTTTCTCCGCGCATGAAAGCGCGCATGAATGAACTCGGTCTGCACGCTGCTGACATGGCCGGCATCGCCGGCAGCGGCGCAGCAGGGCGCGTCACCATCGACGATCTCGAAAAATTTATTGCCAGCCTGGAAAAGCTGAAGCTCAGCGATGCTTCCCCTATGCGTATCGCAGTCGCCGATGCCATGCGTCGCAGTTGCGCTCGTCCTCTTGCGACCGTCGCATTGCCATTCTGCCTCGATCCGCTTTTGGTGCATCGCAAGAAAACGGAACCAAAGCCGGGTCCCGCACTTTACGCCATGCGTGCCCTGGCCATTGCACTGGCAGAAAACAGCGCTCCTGCCGGACGCCTGATCGGCAGCAAAATTGTTCATCCGCCCGCGATCGACATCGGTTTTGCTGTGGAAGTGGAAGACGGCGTTTTGGTTCCAGTCTTGCGCGAAGTGGAAAAGCGTTCGTTGTCAGAACTTACTGTCCGTTACAACGAGCTCGTAGAATTCGCGCGTCAACGCAAACTGCCGCGCGACGCCACTGGCGGTTCCATTGCGACTGTCACAAATTTCGGCACGTTCGGCCTAACTTGGGCCACGCCCATCCCGCTTCCGGAGCAAACGCTTGTGCTCGGTTTGGGTGCAGGCAAAAAAGTTCCAAGCTGGGACGAATCGAAACAGGCATTCCTCCCGATCATGGAAGCGAACCTGACCCTCAGCTTCGACCACCGCGTTCTCGATGGCGGCGGAGCCGGGCGATTGCTGGCCAGAGTGGCGGCTTTGTTGCAGGCGCCGGAGAAGTTGTAACGACACGGCGTGCTGACATTGCATCCGGTCGCACGAAAACACACAAAGAAGCTGATAATTTTGTTGGAGTCATGGGCCACACAATGGACTTCAAGGTAATCTGGGCAGACTCCGCAATCGCAGACTTACACGAAATCTGCACCTACATTGCGCAACACGACTCTCAGGCAGCTTATCGAATGGGTCAGGGCATTCTTGATCACGTTGCCATCCTCTCTTCTTTTCCGCTGATCGGTCCTACATAATTAGATGCGAATTGCGAAATGCTGAAGAAAAGAACAAGGATTCGTTACAAGGTCCACCATAGCGATTGGACACCATTCACCGGATCCATAACTTTGCCCGTTCCCGAATTCGTGAGAATTTTGTGATTCGTGTCTAAAATCCTTCTTCTCGCTTCGAATTCTCGTGTAGGGATTGTTGTTTTTCATACGTCAGCCCTGAAACGACGTTGACGTAAGTTGCAAATGAGACTATTAATAGTATCAAATGAGTAAACCATTGACGAAGCAGCATGCCGGGAAAACTTCTGCCGTTGCGGTTGTCCGGGAGAAAAGCGCACCCTGGACCGTCAAGAAAGCCAGTGGCGTGGTCAGCTATTGTGTTCATGGACCGGGCGGCAAGATTGTGGCCGCGGATTTTACCACTCCCAAACTGATCGAAGTCCTGCGAAGCGGGCTGCCGGTGCAGGAGTTGAATGATTTACAGACCACTCTCGAAGTGCCCATGGAAAAGCTGGTGCCGATGCTTGGAATCTCCAAGGCCACGCTCCATCGCCGCAAAGCCGAAGGAAAACTGGATCCGGCGGAATCCGATCGTGTTGTTCGCTTTGCCCGGCTTATGGGCCGGGCCTTGGAAGTTTTGGAGTCTGAGGAAAGTGCCCGTCAATGGCTGACTTCGCCTCAATTCGGACTTGGCGGTGCCGTGCCGCTCGAATACGCGGAGACGGAAGTGGGCGCCCGTGAAGTCGAAGACCTGCTGGGCCGCATTGAATACGGAGTCTATTCCTGATGGACGAAGCGTGGCGCATCGTCAAGGAGAAGCATGCGGCCACGGCTTTCACCGGGGAGGGCGCAGCCAAAGCAGGTGGGCGTTGGAACTCGCGCGGAGTGTTTCTCGTTTACGCCAGTGGCAGCAAATCCCTCGCTACTTTGGAGAGCCTGGTTCATTTGAACCCACCCGTCACTTTTAAATACGTCGCCTTTTCTTTGAAGTTTGATCGCGCTTTCGTTGAGGTTTTTCCGATCAAGAACCTTCCAGCCGGTTGGCGGGCTGAGCCTGCGCCTGCTTTCACCCAAGCCATTGGCGACCGTTGGGTGAAGTCGGCCAGATCGCCCATGCTCGCATTGCCCAGCGTCATCACTGGCGAGACTAATTATCTCCTCAACCCCAGCCATCCGGATTTCAAAAAAATCACCATCGGCAAGCCTGAACCGTTTACGTTTGATCCCCGGCTGCTTGCTTGAGCAACCGTGAGCGCCACCTTCCCATCTCTGGACAATCGTGCTCACGCTAAATGCCCAACTCCCAACTGGCTCAAATGTGTCTAAAAAGTTCTATTCCCATTAGGGAGGCATCTCACTTAACCAAACGGCAGTGGGGCATGGGCCGTACAGTAAATATCCGAACTGTCCCAACCCTTTTGTTTGTTACCTTGAGCCGTTGCCCAACGTCATTATTCCGTGAATCCCGTGAAGCAGTTGCTGTCGATAATTATCGTTTGCTGGCCAGCATTGACCGCTTTTGCCCAACCGGCTACCGGTGAGTCACTTGCGAATGACGAAGATACCCAGCGATTCTTCGTTCGCGAGGTCCGTCCGCTGCTTCAAAAGAAGTGCTTCGGCTGCCATGGCGATGACCAACAGGGCATCGAAGGGGAACTCGATCTGACTTCACGCGAAGGCTTCTTAAAAGGTGGCGAAACCGGGAAACCGGCGCTGATCCCCGGCAAACCGGACGATAGCTTGATGTTCCGTGCGATCCTGCGCACCGATAAGATGAAAATGCCGCCGAAAGATCGGAACGCACTTTCAACGGAGGAGATCGAAGTATTCCGACGATGGATCGCAGCGGGAGCTCCGTGGTCGGATGCAACTGCTCCTGCTACTCCAATCAAGTGGAATTTCAAAGCCGAGGACATCTGGGCGTTTCAGCCGGTGAAAAAAGTGGCTGTGCCTGAAATTCGCCCCCCGCAGTCCGTCACCCGAAATCCGATTGACGCTTTCGTCCAGGAAAAACTGCACGCGGAACAGTTGCAACCTGCTCGGCTCGCGGACAAGGCGACTCTTATTCGCCGCGCCAGCCTTGATCTCACCGGCCTGTTGCCTGAACCGAAGGAAGTGGACGCATTCATTGCAGATGAGAGTCCTGACGCTTTCGGGAAAGTCATCGAACGTCTCCTTGCCTCGCCGCATTACGGTGAAAAAATGGCGAGGCATTGGTTGGATGTGGTTCGCTATGCCGATACCGATGGTTTTTCCAATGACTACGAACGTCCGAACGCCTGGCGCTATCGCGATTACGTTATCCGATCCTTCAACGCTGATAAACCTTACGACCGCTTTGTGATCGAACAACTCGCTGGCGACGAACTGGCCGCGAGCCAAGGGAGCACACCAGATCCTGAGTTGCTGATCGCCGTGGGCATGCTGCGGATGGGGCCATGGGAACAGACCGCCATGAGTGTTGTCGAAGAGCAACGGCAATTATTCCTCGATGACGTGACCGCCAGCGTCGGTTCCACTTATCTTGGGCTCACCACGGCCTGCGCGAAATGTCACGATCACAAATTCGATCCCATCTCGGCAAAAGATTACTATCGCCTGCAAAGTTGTTTTGCTCCCGCGCAATTTGAATTGCCCGGACTCGATTTCCTTCCTGGAGAAAACACCTCCCGATTCGATCAAGAAAAAGCGCGAGTTCAAGATGCGATTAAATCGATTCGCGCCCGGCAGAAAGAGTTCTCGAGCAAGCGCGATCTTGCTCTGCGCGAGTGGTTGAAGGAGAAAGGTTACAAGACGCTTAAGGAAGTTCCAGCCAGGGAGCGTCCGCAAAAAGATTTCGGCATCACGAAGGAAGAAGGTGAGCGTGAGAAAGTGTTGCGCAAACGGATCGAATATTTGGAACGCGAGATGCAGCGGTTCAAGCCGCAGGCTTTCAGTGTGGCAAACAAAAAGGCTGGCAGTTCCGATGCGCCACCGTTGTTACACATTTTGATCGGTGGCGCTTTGGAAACGCCCGGCGAACCTGTGACCCCAGGAGTCTTGAGTGCGGTTTATAATTCGGACGATTCGAAAACGCCCTCGGACTGGAACACCATCCCGCAGGAGACCGGGAACCGCCGGTTGAAATTGGCACAATGGATTGCAAGCTCCGACAATCCGCTGGCTGCGCGCGTCATGGTGAATCGGGTATGGCAATGGCATTTCGGTAAGGGACTCGTCAAGAGCAGTAATAATTTTGGAAAGATGGGAGACAAACCGACTCATCCTGAACTGCTCGATTGGTTGTCAGTTTATTTTATTGAGCATGGTTGGAGTGTGAAGGAGATGCACCGGTTGATCCTTCGTTCTCACACGTATCAACAGAGTTCCGTGCCGCACAATGCCGAGGCGTTGAAGAAAGCCGATCCGGAAGAAAAGTTGCTGGGATTTTTTGCGCCACGCCGTCTTACTGCGGAGGAATTGCGCGATAACATGTTGCGCGTGGCAGGGGAGTTGAATGACGAAATGGGAGGGCCACCCGTTCTTCCGGAAATGAATCTTGAAGCCGCGCTGCAACCGCGCCGAATCATGGGAAGCGTGGCTCCTGTCTGTGTCCCGAGCTTTGCAAAAGAGCAGCGCAACCGGCGCACGATCTATGCGATGCAAATTCGCAGTCTCATGAACCCAATGCTCGAGGTGTTCAACGCTGCGCCGACTGACAATTCCTGCGAACGACGCGACGAAACGACTGTTACCCCGCAGGTGTTTGCTTTGTTTAACAGTCAAAGCGCGCATGATGCCGCCCTGGCGATGGCGAGTCGGTTGGCAAAAAGCGGGAAAGCTCCTGCCGCCCGTGTGGCGTTGGCATTTCAACTCGCTTACGGCCGGCAACCGTCGCGCAAAGAAGAGGAACTTTGCCTGAAACATCTCCACGATCTGGAAAAGCATCATCGCACCACCGCGCCCGTGGATTTCTCATTCCCCGAGAAGGTTATCCGCAGCATGGTTGGAGAGTTCACGGGTGAATCGTTTGATTTCGATGAGCAATTGGATATGTCGAAATACGAGTATAACCTTCGCCCGAGTGAAGTGAATCCCGAAACGCGCGCGCTGGCCGATCTTTGCCTCGTGCTTTTGAACTCACACGAATTTGTTTATGTATATTAAGGACGCCAGCACATGGGGGGCAAAGCAGCCATGAACCCGCACATCCTTTCCCATCGTGAAGCATTCGCACTGAACCGCCGCGCCTTCATGTATCGGCTCGGCTATGGGCTGGGCGGTCTCGCCTTCACCTCGTTGCTTGCCCGTGATCTGCAAGCCAGTGTGCTCGCGCCCAAAAAGCCGCATCACGATGCAAAGGCCAAAGCCTGCATCTTCCTCCTGATGGAAGGTGGCCCGAGTCACATTGATACGTTTGATCCCAAACCCAAGCTGGATGCATTGCACCTGAAAGAATTTGTTCGTGACGAGAAATTCGCCTCGGCCATGGCGAGCGGTAAACGCTATTACGTGAAGAGTCCCTTCCGTTTTCGCAAGGCAGGCAAGTCAGGGATTGATATCTGCGAAAACTTCGAACACCTCGCCGATTGTGTTGACGACCTTTGCATTTATAAAGGGGCTACCGCGCAAAGCGTGAATCATCCCACAGCGCTGTATCATCTGAATACCGGCAACCAATTTGGCGGCGATCCTGCGATCGGTTCATGGGTGACGTATGGTCTGGGCGCCGAGAACCAAAATCTTCCCGCTTTCATGGTGCTGCCTGAAGTGGCCTATCCGCAAGGCGGCTCGGCCAATTGGTCCAACGGCTATTTGCCCGCCTACTTCCAGGGCACACCGTTGCGACCGGCTGGTTCGCCGATCCTGGATCTGAATCCCCCGGACGGAGTGACTCGCCAACGGCAGCGCACGAACCTCGATCTGCTCGCCGAATTGAATCGCTTGCACCAGGGAAAATATCCCGGACACGAAGATCTTCCCGCGCGCCTTGAAAACTATGAACTGGCCTATCGCATGCAGACGGAGGTTCCCGAGTTGCTCAGCCTGGAGAACGAGAACGCTGAAACAAAGGCCCTCTACGGATTGGACGACAACGAGACGCACGATTTCGGACGACGTTGTTTGCTGGCACGGCGGCTAATCGAAAAAGGCGTTCGATTTGTGCAGCTTTATTCCGGCGGTTGGGACTCACACGATTACATTGAGAAAGCGCATTCATCCCGAATTCGTTCCGTGGACAAACCGATTGCCGGGTTGTTGAAAGATTTGAAACGTCGCGGGATGCTCGACAGCACGTTGGTGATCTGGGGCGGTGAGTTCGGTCGTTCACCCGACAATGGCATCCGCGGTGGCGGCGTGCAGTTTGGTCGCGATCACAATGCCAAAGGCATGTCGATGTGGTTCGCCGGCGGCGGCGTGAAATCCGGTCATGTGATCGGCGCGACGGATGAAACGGGTGAGAAAGCTGTGGAAGTTGTGCGTCCGCTTAAAGACGTTCATTGTACGATCCTGCACCTGCTCGGCCTGGATGATAATAAACTCACCCACTTTCACGGAGGCCGATTCAAGCAACTCAGCCAGGTGGGTGGTGCGGTGATTAAAGAGTTGTTGGGTTAAAGTGCCACGAAATTCCATGAGTAAACGATTTCAACAGAATTTTGGTATCACACTCATCGTGTCGGCTGCCTTGGCTGGTTTGGTCATCGAGCTTTGGTTGGGAAACATTGTTTCAACACATCCACCCGAGATTATTGGTCACGAGAGTTCAGCAACCGGGAGTTATACGGCTGTTTTTGTTCAGTTCTCTTTTCATTGGGCAGTGTTGCTCCCATTATTGGCTATGTTTACTGTTGGACTGACTTGTCTTCTGATTTCAGCAAGAAGGCTGAGATAATGCGCCCTCAATTTGAACCAAGACGAGGCAGCGAACGCATGACCATCATCAAACTATTCGACAATCTCACTCATCGCGAACCAGTTATTGCGTTATGGGAGGCGATTTTCGGTTATGAGACCGCTCACAACAGTCCAGGCCTTGTCATTGACAAGAAAATCGCGATCAATGACGAACTGTTCTTTGTTGCCCTTTTGGATGCTGAGGTCGTTGGCACGACCATGGCCGGATACGATGGTCATCGCGGTTGGATTTATTCAGTCGCAGTCCACCCCGGGCATCGCAAGCAAGGGATCGGTACCAGCCTCGTCTCACACGCGGAGCGTGCGCTAATCGAGCGAGGTTGCGTGAAGATCAATTTGCAGATTGCGCAGGGCAACGAGAGTGTTGCGGCGTTTTATTCCTCACTGGGCTATGCCGAAGAGAAGCGCGTCAGTATGGGAAAACGGATAGATGAAAACAGCTCAATCTCCTCTTTCTCGCCCGACACAAACGGCTGAACCCCCCGTCAAGCCTGACGCCAATGGTCACTATCCGGTGGCCGTTCCAGGGAAATTCTCGCTGGTATGATGTGCTTCACCTTTGACGGATCTGAGCGGGAGTTCGATTGAAAAGGTGGTGCCTGCGCCGAAGGTGCTTTCCACATGAATAGCGCCGCCATGGGCCTCGACAATGGCTTTGCAGATAGCGAGCCCCAGGCCGCTGTTGCCTTTACTGCGGTTGCGCGCTTTATCCACTCGATAGAACCGCTCGAATAAATGGGGCAGGGACTCTGCCGGAATACCCACTCCGTTATCAGTCAATCGAAAGACTGCTTTATCCCGTTTGCGTTGGAGCGAAAGACAAACTTCGATTCCTTCCGGGTTATGTTGAATGGCATTGTTAAGAAGGTTTGTTAGATAGCGGAGAGGCGACTGTCATGCAGTCTTTATCTCAGAGATCACCTTAAGTTCAGATGAAGGAGAACGAGATGGAGTTGGCAATTTTAGTTGTTTCATTCGCAAAATGCGGCAGGAGATCTCGATTGGCTTTGTTTTTAATGGCGGTGTCACCTGTCTTTGCCATGAAGAAACATGCTGTCACTGGCGTCACAACTAATGTGCTCCTCTGGCAGTTCAGTAAGAAAACTATGTTAAACTCTGATAAGCTTCTCTCCTCCCTTTTAGGCGTGGTGATCCTCCTGGGTTGTTGTGTAACCATCCACGCTGGCGCAGTGAAACAAGTCGTCTTGAACGATGATGGTGGTTGGTGCTGGTACGAAGATGAGCGCGCCATTGTTGTGAAGAACAAACTCTTCCTCGGCACAGTGGCAAACGGAGCGCATGACCCATCCCGGAAGGGAGATATCGATGCGATCACCTACGACTTTAAGACAGGCAAAATCACCCGCGACATTCTGCATAAAAATTTTGAGGCGGACGATCATGATTCTCCCGCCTTTTTGCAGCGCGCCGACGGGCGAGTTCTCGCGATGTACTGCAAACACAACCCCGAAAATAAAATTTACTATCGGGTGACCAAAGCTCCCGGCGACGGTTCAGAATGGCAGGAGGAAAAGGTATTCGTGCCGAGCCAAAGCAGTCGTGTGACCTACTCCAACCTGCATTGGTTGCAAAAAGAGAACAAAGGCAAGGGGCGCATCTACAATTTCTTTCGGGGCTACGATAATACGTTCAAGCCATCCTGGATGTTTTCTGACGACCAGGGCGATACATGGACCGCAGGGGGTGTGCTGATTGATTTTCAAGACAAGATACGGCATCGGCCCTATGTGAAGTATGCCTCGAACGGCAAAGATACGATTCACTTTGTGTTTACCGAAGCGCATCCGCGTAATTACGACAACAGCATCTATCACGCATACTATCGGAATGGCTCACTCCATGGCAGCGACGGTAAATTGATCCGCCAATTGAGTGAGAGTCCGTTTTTCCCTTCCGAGGCCACCCAGGTTTTCCAGGGAGATTCCGCAAACGTGGCGTGGACCCAGGACATGGAGCTCGATTCCAAAGGGCATCCGCAAATTGTCTATTCCGTGCAGAAAGATTCCGCAGGATTGCCATCAAGACAGGGTGGTATGGACCATCGGTATAGGTTCGCGCGATGGGATGGAAAACGCTGGCACGATTCTGAAATCGCCTATGCCGGTTCCAGGCTTTACGCCGGGGAAGATGATTATACGGGTGGCATCTGCATTCATCCAGATGATCCAAAAACCGTTTTTATCTCAACGAATGTTGATCCGGTTACGGGCCAAAAGACGGGTAGCGGCCATTACGAGATATATCGCGGCAACACCCGCGATGGAGGCGCCACATGGAAGTGGAGCGCCATCACAGAGAACTCGCACCAGGATAACTTGCGGCCCATCGTGCCAAAGTGGCAGAAGGGAAAAACAGCGCTTCTTTGGCTGCGTGGCAGTTTTTCGAGCTACACCAAATATACATTGGAAGTTGTCCTGCAAAAGGACTGACAACATCTGGAGCGCGGCTGTGTGCGTTGTGCATTCCCATACCTGTTCATCTGGGGGGCTATAGCGATTACCAAAAGTAATTTCCGGATAGGGACTCAAGTTTGATCGGAAACGTCCGGTGTTCAACCGCGAGCGTTTATTGCACGGCGGGCTGTCTGGTTCCTTCTCCTCGGGGGAGAAGGTCACTGCCATTTAGTTAAGCCGCGATCACTCCCTTTCAGGGCTGAAAGCCCGGCATGTGATAGCCTGGGCTGCAGCGAGTCCGACGAGCAAGGCCCAGGTAAAGATCATCGGAAACCCAAAGCTCTGTAAGAGCGACATACTTGTCC
>JACDHS010000132.1 GCA_013820875.1 Verrucomicrobiota bacterium
CCTCCTCGCCTCGCGGCGGGACAGGCACCGGATCGTTCCGTCGTGAACCGACCAATTCGACGGCTGGGACTTTCACCCAGGAACTCGCCAGCTTCATCGGCTGCTGCGGTGTGATTAAAAGTGGGTGAGCTATGAAACGCATACACACGATTCCGACAGGTCATGGACGAACCCCCTCTGCGGTCTCGTCCAAGACGCTGGCGCGACGTTTTATTTCGCTCTGACCGCCAGTTGGAATCACACCCCATCACTAACACGGCATTCGACAATGGAGCGCATTTTTCCTACGTTCCTGCCGCGTGAAGATTTTGTTCATTGGAGATATTGTCGGGCAACCGGGAAGGCGCGCGGTGAAAGAACTGCTGCCCAGGCTGAAAAAGGAGCACGGCATCCAGATCGTTATTGCGAATTCCGAGAATTCAGCGGGCGGTTCCGGCATTACCCCGGCAGTCGCGGCGGAGATTTATGATGCGGGCGTGCATGTGATTACGATGGGCGACCATCTTTGGGATCAGAAGGAGGTCACGACTCTTTTGCAGAACGAACCACGCTTTGTGCGTCCGCTGAATTATCCACCGGGCGTGATGGGGCAAGGAAGCACGATTTGCCAGTTGGAGAACATGCCGCCAATTGCAGTGATGAATGTGCAGGGGCGCACTTTCATGCCCGACCTGGAGAATCCTTTCCTCACCGCTCGAGTTGAAATCGAGAAGCTTCGTCAGATCACGCCGATCATTTTCGTTGATTTTCATGGAGAAGCGACTTCGGAAAAGATTGCGTTTGGCCGGATGTTCGATGGAAAGGTCAGCGCGGTAATCGGCACACACACGCATGTGCAGACTGCGGATGAACAGATATTCCCGGGTGGCACCGCGTTTCTCTGCGATGCGGGATTCACAGGGCCGCAGGAGAGTATCCTGGGGCGAGAGATTGCGCCGATCCTGGAACGTTTTCTCTACAACACACCGCAGCGGTTTGGGGTGGCTTCAGAGAATATTAAACTGAATGGCGCGGTGATCGAAATTGATGAACCGACCGGGCGCGCGATAAAGATACAGAGGATTTCGGAGTCTTTGGGATAAATAGAATCCAAGGAGGCAATCACAAAAGGAGTCTCGACTCCGCCAGGTTCAAGCGTATTTCATAAGTGAACAAAAATGCCAAATCACAATGGGATTTCGGGGACGAACTGTTTCCGCGGGAAGAAATGCGAAGAGTTCTGTCGGTAAGCGAAATCACTTCGCAAGTGCGGCGGTTACTCGAACAACACGTCGGCACAATCTGGATAACAGGTGAAATCACCAACCTCCGCGCGCAAAGTTCCGGTCATCTTTATTTCAGCCTCAAAGATGCATTTGCACAATTGAACTGCGTTCTTTTCAAGAGTGAACAAGTGGGGGATCGCTCGGCATTGCGCGATGGGCAAAAAGTTATTCTGCGTGGGGAAATGACGGTTTATGAAGCGCGCGGGCAGTATCAACTGCGTGTCACGGCCGTGGAACTTCAGGGGATTGGCGCGCTCCAGATTGCTTTTGAAAAGTTGAAGCAGAAGCTGCAGGCGGAAGGACTTTTCTCCACGGACCGCAAACGTCCCCTGCCCCGCTTTCCTCAGCGAATTGGGGTTGTGACTTCGCCGACTGGCGCTGCCATTCACGATGTGTTGCGTGTGATTGAACGGCGCAATCCGAGTCTCGAAATAATTTTTGTGCCGTGCTCTGTGCAAGGCCAACCGGCTGCCAGCGAGATTGCGTCATCCATTCGTCTGCTGAATCGATTCGCGGAAACGAACCACCTTGACCTGATCCTGGTGACGCGTGGCGGTGGGAGCCTGGAGGATCTTTGGGCGTTCAACGAAGAGGTTGTGGCGCGCGCCATTTTTCATTCCCAGATCCCGGTGGTTTCTGCGGTAGGTCACGAAATCGATTTCACAATCAGCGATTTCGTGGCGGACCTCCGTGCGGCCACACCGAGTGCGGCGGCGGAAATCATTACAGAAGGTGTTTTCTCCAGCTACCGCTTTATATCTGAAGCCGGCGTTTGGCTTCGGCAACGGGTTCGGCAACGACTGGACCGGGAACGGCGCAATGTCACGCAGGTCCAGCAGCGATTGAACCGGGTTCACCCGCGCCTTTGGTTGAATGAAAAACTTCAACACCTGGATGATCTACACTTAAACCTGCATCGTTGCGTCAAACACGACCTGCACAAAAAGCTCGTGGGATGGAAAAATCTTCAGGAACGCCTCTCCCGCGTTCACCCGCAACGCATTTTGAAATTGCGCCGGGATGTTTTATTCTCGGAAACGGAACGCTTGCGCGAGCAGATGCATCATCGATTGGAGAAGCTGCGACACCGCCTCGAACGCGTTGAAACACGGCTGAAATTGCTTTCACCCGCACATGTCCTCGCACGCGGGTATTCGATCACACGCGACCCGCTGACTGGTAAGATTGTTCGCTCCGCAAAGGATGTTCAAACCGGTCAGCAGATAGTCACCACACTTCAGCAGGGCGAAATTACCAGCACCATTGATGATAAGTCTGAGGCCTGATAAGCTGAGCAGCCTGACTGCCCGATAGGAATTCTGCGACTTGGGTGTTTGATTAACTTCAGGAAAGGAAATCAACACTTATGAAAAAATCAATCATCGCAGCTCTTGCAGCAGCTACACTAGTGACGGCCTGCCAGACGGATTCCAGGATGGACATGGCTGGAACACGTTTCCATGAACTGCCACCGAATATCCAGGAAACCACCCGCGCCCAGATCGGCGACGCACAGATCGTTGACGTGGATATGGAACGGCGCACCGGCAGCACCGTTTATGAAATCACTTATGCGGGGTGGGACAACAATCGCGAGAAACTTCACATCCGTGAAGATGGAACTGTTCTCAGCCAGGCAGAAGCCGGTTTCATGCGCGGTGAAATCACCGAAGCTGCTGGCGCCGAAAGAAGAACCGAGGTGCAAACGAGCAGCCCTGATGTGCAATTCGAAACCCGCACCGATGCCGCACCAGTGCAGATCGAATCAAACATCAGTTCGCCGGAATTACAGGCTGATGCCCCCCTAACAGGCCCTCGCATTGGCACCAAATTCGAAGACCTGCCGGAAGCTGTACAAAACACAATCCGCCAGGAATCTGCGGGGGCGGAGATTGCGGACATCGATAAAGAAGAACGCACTGGCCAGGTGATTTACGAGGTTTCGTTCAAACAGGAAGGGCGAAATCCGAAAATCCACGTGGCCCAGGATGGTCGCCTCGTCAGTGAAGAAGAAGCGGCTCTGTTCCACACTGAAGCTGCGGGAGCACAACCTGGCGAACGCATTGAAGCCAAACGAGAAGTTCGCGCTGGCGCTGAAGCACTAACAGAAGGCGCCCCTGCCAGAACTGATGCGGAAATCGAAGCTGAAGCAGATTTCGATACTACAACAGATCGCGAAGCTAAAGCAGATGTCTCCATCGAAGCGGCTGGCGCGGAACCACAAGCACGCCTCGAACAGGCCCAACCTGCTCAAGTGCATTTCAACGCCCTTCCGCAGCCCGTGCAAAATGCCATTCGTACTCGCGGTGGCGAAGGGCAAGTGAGCGAGATCAATCGTAAGATGGTTTACGAAGTGAAGTTTGCCGATGGACAAGAGAAACTAACCGTTCGAGAAGATGGAACCATCGTTGAACAAAAGAAATAGAGTCGTTTCACACGGTATAAAATAAACAAAACCGCCTGTCGCAAGACCGGCGGTTTTCCTTTATCAGGACGAATCCGATCAATCAGCGCTTGATTTCTTTCAGCGTCCAGGTGGCGCCGTTGCGCTCCATCTCCACACTGAAAAAATAACGAACCGGCGTGGCGCCTCCGAGATCATCCGCTGAAAGTGTGACAGTATAGGTATTCCCCTTCTGCTCAATCGATGATTGGTACAGTTCCGAGAATCGTTTGGGGCCAGGGTACCGGTCCTGGATAAACCCTTGTGCGGCCTGGTAAGCGGCGACGCTCATGTCTTTAGCCGGGGGAACCTCCACCTTATCTGATTTCACCGCCGGCGCCGTCGTAACGTTCACGACGGAACTACTCAATAATAATAAGGAACTACAGAGAACGGCAATGATCAGGAAAATGGAAACTGTGTCCGTTTTTTTAGGTTTAGGAGGACAGTTCGGACAGGATTCGCTGTCGCTTGGGATTGGTGCGCCACAACTGCCGCAGATATCTTCAGGTGTCATCAGGGTTGCCCGGAACGAAAAAATTGGAGCGGGTGAAGGGAATCGAACCCTCGTGGCCTGCTTGGAAGGCAGGAGCTCTACCATTGAGCTACACCCGCACCGAACGAGCACAAATAGTAACCATGACTCTTGCGTTGTCAATTCGCGTGTATATTCTGCGCGGCGATGAATTCTTTGCTTCTCATCGGCGGTCGCGTCATAGATCCCGCCAACCAAATTGATTCAATTTCAGACATTTTGATCCTGGATGGAAAAATAGCGGCGCTTGGAACGGAAGCTTCCGCAAAAGCACCAGAGGACATCGAGAAAATTGATTGCTCCGGAAAAATTGTTTCTCCCGGGCTCATCGATCTTCACGTTCACCTGCGCGAACCCGGCCAGACTGCCAAAGAAACCATTGCCACTGGAACGGCCGCAGCAGCCCATGGCGGTTTTACCTCCATCGTCTGCATGCCAAACACTTCACCTTCGATCGATAATCCGGCCGCTGTCGCCTTGATTCGCGAAAAAGCCGCACGGGAAGGAGTGATTAATGTTTATGTAGCCGGCGCCATCACGAAAGGCATCGCTGGCGAGGAATTGGCCCCGATCGGTTCCCTGAAAAAAGCGGGAATCGTCGCCATCACCGACGACGGTCATTGTGTGCAGAACAACGATCTCATGCGGCGCGCACTCGAATATGCCAAAATGTTCGATCTACCGGTGATGGATCACTGCCAGGACTACGCACTCGTGACGGACGGTGTAATGCATGAAGGTTATTGGAGCACGGTGCTGGGATTGCGCGGTTGGCCCGCAGCCGGTGAAGAAATGATCGTCGCCCGCAACATTCTCCTCGCGGAAATGACCGGAACAAAAGTGCATTGCCAGCATATGAGTTCTGCCAAAAGTGTGGAACTGATTCGCGAAGCTAAAAAACGTGGCGTGCCCATTTCCGGCGAAGCTTGCCCTCACCATTTCACTCTCACCGACGCTGCCGTCGCCGGAAGCGATAAGTTTTGGGAGCATGACGGGAAAGAATTGGCCGCCTCACAGGATAAAGACCTGCCACAGTGGCCCTCCTACGATACTCATTTCAAGATGAATCCCCCGCTCCGCTCCGCGAAAGACCGTGATGCAATCATCGACGGTCTGGTGGATGGGACATTGGAGATTCTGGCGAGCGATCATGCCCCTCATTGCGATTTCGAGAAACAAGTGGAATTCGACTACGCGCCGTTTGGCATCACCGGCTTCGAAACGGAACTTCCGCTCTCGCTAATGCAACTTTACCACAGCAAAAAACTTTCGCTGAGCGATTTGCTCGCAAAATTCACCATTGCTCCCGCCCGACTGCTCAACCTGCCGAAAGGAACCTTGAGTGTCGGCGCAGATGCCGACGTGACGGTGTTCGATGCCGATGAAGAATGGATCTATCAACGGGAACAATCCGCCAGCAAGTCCAAGAACTCACCGTTCCATGGATGGCGCATGCGCGGAAAAGTAGTGGCTACAATCGTGGGTGGAAAACGGGTGGTTTAAATCCATTCACCCTGTGCCTGCTCGTGTGCTGCGATTGCTGGCTTTAACGGCTCGAATGGTCGATAGCCAAGGGCCTACCTGCGGCGGGATTTGCTCCCGGTGGCTTTTGCACGGGCCTGCTTCTTTTTTGATGCTTCGTCGTTGTGAAAATCGGTGACGAATTTTTGCATCTCCTCTTCCTGTTCTTCGATCGATTCAACGAGTTTGAACTGGGTGCGGCAGCGGTCAAGATTGTGACCGGGACGGTGGATGCGGAAATAGGTGTCTCCATTGAGCAGATCGGTAAGGAAACGAATACCGATGGTAAAAGTGATTAACTTTCCGGCAAACGCAATCAGCGATTTCTCGGCTGGATTCAAGAAATTTCCGGCTGCAGTCAGATACCCTCTCGCAATGGCTTCGAACATTGGCATCTGCATTTTTACTTTACGCAGGTCGAGCTCGTCTTCGAGCGTCGGACTGGTCGCGGTTCGGACGATGTCGCCGAAGTCGTAGAGTGCGCAACCCGGCATGACAGTGTCCAGATCCACGACGCACATGGCTTCACCCGTTTCGATGTCGAGCATGACATTGTTGAACTTCGTATCGTTGTGCGTGATGCGCTCGGGAATTTTTCCTTTCGCCATCGCATTGAGGATCACGTCCACGAGCTTCTCGCGCTTCATTGCGAACTCAATCTCCTGCCCGGCCTCCTGGGCGCGGTTGAAATGATCGGCCTCAACCGCTTTTTGCAATGCAGTGAAGCGTTTGCGGGTGTTATGGAAATCAGGAATGGTGTCGTGCAGACGTCCACCGGGCAGGTCCACCAGCAGGTTTTGAAATGTTCCGAAGGCTTTACCAGCTTCGAACGCTTGTTTGGCGGATTGGATGGATTCAAACGTCTGCACACCTTCCACAAAAACAAAGGTGCGCCAGAAGTTTCCATCAGGGTCGCGGAAAAAGGCGTCGCCCTTCCGAGTCGGAACAATGGTGAGCGAACGGCGGGTGAGGTTATCGGCCCCCTGCTCTTCCAGTTTTCTGCGAAGATGAGTGGTGACGCGCATGACGTTGTTCATGACAGCGTCGGGTTTTTTGAAAACGTTCTGGTTAATCTTCTGGTGGATGTAGCGAACCGATGTGCCGCCCTGGTCATAGGTGGCGGAATAGGTTTCGTTGATGTGGCCAATTTTACAGGTCTCGGCGTGGAGAATTTCGCCGTAAATCTGGAACTGTTTCGATATATCTGTGAGCTGATGTTCTTGATAGGCCATAAACGTCCGGGCTGGAATTGTAACTTTGAGGATGAATCGGGCGAGTTTTTTCTCGCGCATAGCTGAACTTTTTCGAGATTGCGCGCACAATGAAATGGTTGGTGCGGTATTTCGATCCAAGTCCGCGGATTTGGCTTACGTCAGAAAGTAGCAGTGTTCAGTTTTCAGTATCCAGTGTTCACGGAAAAAGCCGCGCTCTTATCGAACGCGGCTTTTGCTTTTCAAAACTTACCTGCTGTCTTGGTAATTCTAATTTTCCGCTTCTTCAGCCAGGAATCCCTGGAGTTGGCGAATACGGGTCGGGTGACGCAGCTTACGCAATGCTTTGGCTTCGATCTGACGAATACGTTCGCGGGTGACCTGATACATCTGGCCGATTTCTTCGAGTGTGCGTTCTTCACCATCGGTGAGGCCGAAACGCATTTCAACGACGCGACGTTCGCGTTCCGTCAGGGTGGTGAGCACTTCACCGAGGCGTTCCTTCAACAGATGGAAGCTGGTGGTTTCCCATGGGTTTTCGATTGATTTATCTTCAATCAAATCACCGAATGTCGCTTCGCCTTCTTCGCCGACCGGGGTTTGCAAAGAGATCGGTTGTTGGGCCATGCGTTGCAACGCGAGAACCCGCGCCGCTGACATTTCCAGTTCGTCTGCCAGTTCTTCATTGGTGGCTTCGCGGCCGAGTTCCTGGAGCAAATGCTTTTCCGCGCGCCAAAGCTTGTTCAGGATTTCGATCATGTGCACCGGAATACGAATGGTGCGGCCTTGATCAGCAATGGAACGGGTGATGGCCTGGCGAATCCACCAGATGGCGTAGGTCGAGAACTTGTAACCACGCTGATATTCGAACTTCTCGATGGCTTTCATCAAGCCAATGTTGCCTTCCTGGATGAGATCGAGGAGCGATTGTCCGCGGTTAAGATATTTTTTAGCGACAGAAACCACGAGGCGAAGGTTGGCTTCGGCCATGTGCGTTTTGGCTTTCTGGGCGTTTTCTTCAGAGAGACGCAAGCGTCTAAAGGCAACGAGATACTGTTCGGGTGTCATGCGAACCAGTTTTTCGATGTCTTTGAGTTTTTGCTCTTCGTTGGCAATGACCGCTTGTTGCTGGGCGGACTTGCGGTGCTTTTTAAATTCTTCGATGTGGCGCAGCGAAGTCTGGATGGCCTCGAAAATGTTCGTCCCGACCTGTGTCATCTCTTCGAGAATGCGGCGGTGATAAAAGAATTCCGGGAGAACCTTGGCGACTTTGGCATTGAGCTTGGCGTATTCGCGCTGGAGGAGCGGAAGACGGGCTTTGGCGGCGCGTTGGAGTCCGGAGTACTTCTTATCGAGTGTTTCGTCGAGTAACCGGGCACGCCTGAGCAGGCGTTTCATGTCCTTCAAGTGGACCTCGCGGCTGCCCACTTTTTTGTCGGCAACAACGCGGTCGAAACGTTCGCGCGGCGGATCGGAGAGCAATTTCTCAGCGATGGCGATGTGTTCCTTGACGATGAAGCCGAAACTGTAGAGCAGTTTTTCGGCTTCCTCTTCGGCGACTTCGATGCGCTGGCAAATTTCAACTTCCTGTTCGCGATTGAGCAATGGGGTCTTGCCCATTTCGCTCATGTACATCTGAACCGGGTCATCGAGGAAATCGAGACGTCCGGGTTGTTCCTCCTCTTCTTCGTCCTGCGCGGCTGGCTTCGGCTTGGCGGCTTCAGCGGAATCAACGACTTTTACGTTTAACTGGCGCAGTTTGGCGTAGATTTCCTCCAGCTTTTCGGGCGAGACAATTTCCTCAGGCAAACTGTCATTAATATCATCGTAGGTGATGAAACCCTGTTGTTGGGAGAGCCGAATCAAATCTTTCAATTTTTCGGTCAGCTCTTTTTCGCCTGCTGCCACATGGAGCCGCGAATTAGGCGGCTCTGTGACAAGCGGTGAAAGTTGCGGTTCTAGTTCAGAAGACTGGACGGAAGCGTCCAGCCGATCGAGTGACTTTCTTGACTTGCGTGCGAGCATAGTTCAGTACGTATTCTGTAAGAAAGAGCGATGCCAAAGCCATGTCTCGGGCACACACTTTTCTAATCTGGCCTCTCCTTTGTTCAAGACCGTCATCAGAAGTTGCCGCATACGATACATCAACATACGTGTTCGGCAAATGTCTGAGTCGTTCATCAGGGATCCAACGGAATTAAACAGGGGGATTTATACGCCGAATTCAGCGGCGACCTGCGGTAATTCACGATTCATTTTTTCGAGCCGATAACCAAAGCCGTTCCCGCGAATCGTGGCAAGACTAATCTCACCATTTTTTCGCTGATAAATTCCGGGGTGTACCTTCGATTCAATCATGGAAGCTTCCGGATAGAACTGCATCGAATTGGTTTCGACCCCCATGATCGTGCCAACATTGGCCGCGAGCAGCACGTGTGGAATCTGGGCGAGCATTGGATTGGTAAGATCCTGCACCATGAGGGGCATCCCATGCGCTTTTGCCCAGCAGGCGGAGAGCAGCGCGCCGGTTTGGGTTTTGCAGGTTTTCAGGGCGACACCGGTCCAGCCGAGTTCGCGGCCCAACTTCACCACGCGCCAATCGTGGGCGCTTTCATCCAGAAAGAGGGGGCTACGAGCAGAAACGCTATGCACATCAATGCGATTAGCCTCTAAATCATAGGGAAACGGCTGCTCCACGTACAACAGTAAACTGAAAATGTGAGGCTCATTTTTCTGGAGCCGATCGAGGATTTCGTTCACGTAATTGGGATCCGTCACCGTGCAATTAAAGTCCGCCGAAAGCGCCTCGACCTCTTTTGCCATGGCGATCTTTCCGATATTCAAAAGGCGGTTGTAGTCCCATTCCGAATCGTTGCCGCGCAACTTGATTTTCAAACATTTCAGACCGTCAGTTTGGATCCATTCGAGCAGGGTGACCGGGAAACCATCATTCGGTTCGCTCCCGGTCAATTCAGACTCATCCAATGGATCAAGACCACCCACAAGGTGCCATGCGGGAAGTTTTAACGAAGGAGTTTTGGAGAGGAAATCAACGGGAAATTTATTTTTGAAATCGATGCTGTTACCTGATGCGGGAACCAGGAAATCAGCGAGATCCCGGTTCATGAATTCCGCATTGTAGGTTTGATAGATTGGAAGGTTGTGCAGAGCCCCATAGGCATCGTGCAAAGCAATGTCAAAAAGCGAACAACAAACCAGGGCGGCAAGGCGTGGCATCGGTTCATTTTGTCCCCTGCCTTCGCTCATTTTTTTTGCCAGGGAGGGTAAAATAGTTTCCTGGAACTCATAACCAAGCTCCATGGGATGACCAAATTCCTCGTAAGCTGTCCAATTTTGTGCCAAAGCGATGCAGAATTGTTGGAGCGCGGTGTGGCGTTCGTCGTATGGAAGTTTGCTCGGCCAGACCCATTGCACACTTAAAGGCGTTTCCCCCCAACCAACGGCGCGCCGCCCCTGGCGATCTTCCACCGTGAGGCAAACGCGGGCGCAGGTGACATAAGTGACCGTTTCGGCCCCGAACTTAAGCGGAACCCGGGTGTGAACCGGTAAAAAGTATAACTTTGCGCCAACGCAACGGATATCGGTAGAACGAGACATGCGACAGACAATTAAGTGGAAACGCGGTTGCGTCAATAAAGAGGGTGCGGTCCGGGTGTAATTGCAACTACGGTCACCGATGGCATCCCCGGTTGACCCATTTAACGAACAGGGATCCGAGCACACCCAGCACCAGCGCGGCCAGTCCCAGGACGGTGATCATCTCCTTGGCTTTGCTCCATAGAATCTCGAAATTGGCGGAAAACCGTGTCGCTCTTACAGAGCTCAGGACATTGTCGCCTCCATACACCCAGGCCTTGCTCGTCTGACTCGCTGCAGCCTGGGCTATCACATGGCGGGCTTTCAGCCCTTAAATAAATGGCAGTGCGCAACGGGCAGGCGAGGTGGATAAGAAAACCCTCGTTTCGGAGCATGCGGCGACGTGGAAAAACGCGTTTCTCTCGTGATTTTTAAAGTTGCGGAGTCGTGAGATACGTTTCTCACGTCCTCGCAATTCTGAAAAGATGGTGGGAAACGTTTCTGCCGTGTCCGCAAGAATTGAAAGGTGGTGAGATACGTATCCGACGTCTCCGCAAGAATTGAAACGTGGTGGGAAATATATCTGACGTGTCCGCAAGAATTGAAGAGTGGTGAGAAATATATCTGACGTCTCCGCAAGAATGAAAAAGGCGTGAGAAATGTAACTCACGTCTCCGCAGGAATGAAAATGGCGTAAGAAACGTATCTCACGACTCCGCAACTTTGGAAATCGCGTGAGAAACGGGTCTTCTGTGCGCGTAAGTGGCTGGGGAATAGTGGTTTTTTTGGGGGGTTCAGGTGCGTCGCTATTTTTAGTGGAATAGAAATCGTGAATGTTGTGTCTCTGGCAGATCAGAGGCTCGATAGGTGGACGGAAGTTTTCTCCCTCACCCAGCGAGTGCGCCGGATAGTGGGAACAGGTTATCCTACCGCCTGCGGGATTAGCGGCAAGTGCCTGCTAAAGAGTATTTTACAACGAGAGCGTCTGGCTTTACATGCCCTCGACTGGAACCCAGTTGGCACCCGTGTAAAACGAAAAAGGCCGTCCGATAGTGGACATTTTGATGGTTAGCCGTGGGTTCCAACCTGCGGTCGTGACGAAATTAACGATCCAGTCGCAGTCTTTCCACTCCCTCTCCCTTTCCGAAAGGGAGAGGGTCGGGGTGAGGAATTGTTCCCGGCCATCGCCAATCGTCCATGTTCCCCTAAAGCAAGACGATATCAAAAAGTCTGTGCCTTCGCCGGAGCGACATTTTGATGGTAGCCGTGGGTTCCAACGTGCGGTCCTGACGGACTTAAGGTAAACATCCGCAGCGAGGAGATTTTTCTATGCGGCGTTCAACTATCACCGCCGAAGATCATCGCCGCCGGGGACGGAAAGCCATCCAGAGTGAGCCCGCCACCTGGACGCCTTTCAGCGCGGTTTTGATCCATGAACGTTTTTGAGGAGTGGATTCAGTCGATTCCGGTTTTTTACGTCGGAACGCAGCAAACCCGGCCGCGCCCAATGCCGCTATGGAGGTAATCGAACCTATCGTCTTCAATCGCTGGACCACGCGCCGGGAACCGTCGCTGATCTCTTCCCATTCCTGAAGCAACTGAGCACGATTGATTTCGCTTTCCGCAATCAACAGTTCTTTCCGCAACTGCAGCGGGTTTACTCGAGGCTTTTTTCCAAACATTCGCGGTCTTTCTTAAGTTGGTCGAGGGTAGCAGAAAGGGTCTTCCAATTGCGCTGCAGCAACGTGAGACGTCGATAGAAATACAATCCGCAAGCGCTGTAAAGCGCAGTCAGCGCCATGAATGCGCCAACGGGGGAAAAGTGCCAAAGCAAAACGATAATCGCACCCGAGAGCGCCATGACTGCGAGCAGAGTAAAACCCGCAATGCACAACACCATCACCAAGGCGCGCAGCAGACGCTCGCGTTCCTCCTGCACCTCGACCAGCAACAATTCGAGCCGGTTTTCACCGCTGGCAAACAGCCGCCGCGCGAATTGTTTCGACGAGGCAGCCATTTGCACGAAGTTGGTGACCAAATCTTCCATGATCAATCGGTTAGTTGCGACGCGACAGCAGGAATCCGATCACTGCGCCAAGTGCGAAGGCAACGCCAACGGCTTGATATGGGTGTTCGCGAACAACTTTGTCCGTTGCTTTGGCGCCTTCGATCGCTTTTTCCTGCATGCGCCCACAGGTTTCTTTTGCGCTTTCCAACGCAGCAGAGAGTCGCTTGCGAGCTTCAACCATCTTATCTTCGGTCAAGGCAGCGGTATCAGTGAGCAAGGCACGAGCATCCTGGGCGAGAGCATTGATATCATCACTAACAGCTTGTGAATTCTTGTTCATAGTATTTGTTCTTTCATTGTTGACGTTTTAGTTACCGGACGTCTCCGCAAAGTTCTGTGCATAACTCGCACGGAGAGTGCCTGATGATAGCGGGTTTTGTTGCTTATCAGCAAACGTTAAATTCCGCACGGCCCCTTCTCGCAGTCGTTCCAGGTAGTCTTTGACATCCCCAAAGGCACGCTTGCAGCGGGGCTTCGAAGGATTATCATTCTTTCGTGAGCAAACTATTGATGGGACTCCTTGGCGCGCTGGTCTCAACCAACCAACCTGCGGCCGTCAGCAATCTTGTGGAGCAGACCACCGGCATCTCCGTCGCGGCCGTAAAGACAAAAGATCCCGTCGAACGCGACTACCTGGCATTGATGGCCATGGACGACAAAGCACGCGAGGAAATCGACAAATGGATTCGTGACGCTGATGCTTTCGCAGACAAAGGAGCAGGTTCACCGCAAGCTACGCTGAATCTCAAGATCGAGCAGCGCCTGGATGAAGTTAAAAAGGCCTACGAAGATTTTATTGATCGTCATCCCAAACACGCCCGCGCCCGGCTTGCCTACGGCAGTTTCCTGAATGATAACCGCGACGATTTTGGAGCGAAGGTCCAGTGGGAAAAATCGCGCGAACTGGATCCGAGCAATCCCGCCGCCTGGAATAACCTTGCCAATTACTATGGACATCGCAGCCCGGTCAAAAAGGCGTTCGAATATTATACCAAAGCCATCGAGTTGGAACCGAATGAACCGGTTTACTATCAAAACTTTGCCACCACGGTTTATCTATTCCGCAAAGATGCCATGGAAGTTTACAATCTTTCCGAGGCGGAAGTTTTCGACAAGGCGCTCGGCCTCTATCGGCAGGCGATGAAACTGGCGCCGAACGACTTCATATTAGCTTCCGATTACGCGCAGAGTTTTTATGGGCCCAGACCACCGCGCTGGGAGGAAGCTCTGAAAGCATGGGAACAGGTTTTGCCGCTCGCGGAGAACAGTATTGCACGGGACGGGATCCTGATTCATCTGGCGCGCTGTAAAATCAATACGGGCAAATTCGATGAAGCCCGCAAAGATCTAAGCGCAATTACGAACCAGACTTACATGGAATTGAAAGGCCGGCTCACTCGGAAATTGGAAGATCTGGAAAAAGGAAAGCCTAACACCGACGACGACGGCCCGGAGGAGGAGAAGAAGTAGGGCAGTGTTCAGTATATTAAGTCCAGTATCGAGAATCGAAATCTCGCATCACGGCAGAGTCTGAAGGAACGATCGGCCTCTGCGATTGAGGAATTCATCTCTCTGATAAGCTGGGAAATATCGTTTTGAATATCCACAGCTTCACCGCGGATAGCGCCGATGGCCTCGGCGTTCAGGTTATGTTTCAAATAAAGGACGTGATCCCTGAATTGCGTCAACACCGGCTCCATACTTCTTTCCGCGCGCTTCAATGAACTATGCAAATCCTCGTAGCGGTCGCGTGTTTGTCTTAGTTGGCGCCTGCTCCGCTCGCGAAGATCAGCCGATGAAATTTCTTTAATCTCCCGCTCCCACTCGGCAAAAAGGTCGCTCGAGACGGTTTCCACTTTCTGAATCCTCCCCCGGACATCTTTGGCTTTGCTTTCAGATCTATCGAAATCCCGTTTCAGCGCGTCATAGGTTTTCTCCAGATTGCCACCTTCGAAACGGTAGAGTTCCCTGATTCGTGTCAGCGCGTCTTTGAATTGTTCACTTGCCTCCTGCTGGTCGTCACGCGCGGCAACGACTGCTTTTTTGAGCAGATCCCGTTTATGCACCCCGAACTTTTCGTAGGTCGAGTAAACCGTGCCCCGGCAGCCAATAGTGCAGAACGCCACAATCAGCAACATGCAGCACCAAAACAAACGGGTTTTCATTCGTGTAGGATTTCTACTCTTTACCGGCGATTATCTCTCAGGTGGAAAAGCTCAAAACTTGCGGTTCCACCAATCGTTCGAAATCGCGGTAGGACATCTTCACGAGATCGCGATGTGAACCGGCGTTAAACACAATTTCCTCCTGCTGCGTCAGGCCGGGTGCAACATAGACATCCATACCATACAGATTTCCGAACGGCGGCATGGCACCCGTTTCACACCCTGGAAACATATTTTCGAAATCATCCTCATGAGCGAAACGCACGTCATCGGCCCCAGTGATCTCACGCAACTCCTGCAGGATGACTTTTTGATTCGCCGGAAGCACAGCCATCGCCAGATCTCCATCGATATTGACAATCACAGTCTTGGCAATTTGCGTTCCGGGAATGTGAGCCGTTTCAGCAGTCTCCTGCGCCGTGTATGAAGTGGGATGCGGAATCACTTCATATTTGACGTCGTTCTTCTCGAGGAACTCTTTCAACTTTCTGGCAATCATGGCAAACTCCTTTTGTAAGTGGTCAATCAAAAGTACGCCTCATTCCCCAAGAATCAAGTGAGGGAAAAACTCCATTTCAACACTGAGGCACAGGAGGAAATGCCGAATGACGGAGTAATATTAAGGAGAAATGCACAAAACTTGTTTCAGTTGGTACCGGCGGAGGGGCTCGAACCCCCACGTCCAAAGGACACCAGATTTTGAGTCTAGCGCGTCTGCCAATTCCGCCACGCCGGCAACCGAAACAAAGTCGCATCGCAATGCGACGTTGAGCGGGCGAAATATAAGAATCTTTTCACCAAACGCAAGCACCCATATGTTCTAAATACATTTTCCCGAGAGTATCCGCTGGGCAACGGCCAGATTGCCGGCGCCTCTGAATGGATCACCCTCCAAATGCCCCACCAACGGTTCAGTAATTCTACAATGGGCAGTATTTCCTGACTGCGATATTCTGTTTTTGTCGCGCAGATTATAAATTTGACTTGGCGAGCCGATGACTTGCGCGTAATTTACCGCCGCGTTGTCCGATGGTGTAACGGTAGCACAACTCTCTTTGGAGGAGTTTGTCATGGTTCGAATCCATGTCGGACAGCCACTTCTTTCCACCCGGTTTGGGATAAATCCTCCTTTAAAAAGCAAAACAGGAGTTCAACCATTAAGGTAAAACTCCTGTTTATGACGAGTTTTTGAGGACTATTCTATCTTAAGCAGAAACTGAAATATCGGCAGAGGAGGAGAGCGATTCGCTGCTGACCCACTGAATCGCATGGCGAATCAGTTGCGCAGCATTCTCTAAATCCAATTTTTCTTTGATATGCGCACGATGCGATTCGATGGTCTTCACACTCAGATGCAATTTTTCAGCGATTTCACGGGTGCCGTTCCCCTGCCCCAGTAGAGAGAACACTTCGAGTTCCCGATCACTCAGCAAGTCGATCGGAGAGCTCAGAGCGCCGTCATGCCTGCCGCTGAAACGGTTCAACATTTTCGTTCCCATTTTCGCGCTGATCGAAACTTCACCGGCAAGCACCTTGCGGATGGCAGCAATCACGTTTTCAGGAGATTCCTGTTTCATGATGTAACCGGTTGCACCGGCGCGAAGAGCGCGAGGGGCATACATGACTTCGTCATGCATCGAGAGGATCAACACGACGATTTTCGGAAAATGCACCTTCAGGTTCTTGAGGACTTCAATCCCGCTCATTCCCTGGAGGGAAAGATCCAGGAGAACGACATCAGGACTGTATTTTTGAACGGCGGCAACGGCTTCCCGCGCGTCATTCACTTCGCCGCAAACGGTTAAATCTTTTTCGCCTTCGATAAGAGCACTGATTCCCTGTCTAAGCAGCGGATGATCTTCGATGATGAGGATTCTGGAAGGACCTTTTTTTGTCATACGAACACGCTGAACTCACGCAAGATGCATTGCGAATCAATTCGAATCAGGAAAGCCCTGATTAAAATCTACAGCTTTGTCAGGGTGAGATGAAATCTGCCCCGCTTTCTTCCTAAGGCATTGGATGAGCCCGCATTTGTGGTTGTAATTCCATTTAGGGCAGACATATGGTACTTTCCGGTAAACAGAAATAAATATGTCCCTTAGAGCCTGTCTGAAAAGTCAGTATTCCATAGGAATCAAGCCAATCGGCGGAGTTGAATTCGTATCATAGCGATATAGATCCAAGCTTCTGCGCTTGTTTCTGCGGTTTCGTAATCGCGCACCA